>JASJCB010000289.1 GCA_030066195.1 Acidobacteriota bacterium | reverse complement strand
CCTTGGTGGGGAAAAACTTGACGCGTTTTTCAAGAAGCGGCTCGCCAGGGCGGCTAGCTGGGCCCGGGCGTTGCCGCTACAAAGGGCATGACCAGGGTAAAGGTGCAACCCCGGTCTTGCGTGTTGGCAGCTGTAATGCGTCCTCCCATCTCACCGGCCGCATTGGCCGCCATGTGTAACCCCGTCCCATTGGCGTTTTCCTTGGTAGTGTACCCGTAGTGGAAGATTTTGTCGAAATTGTCCTCGGAAATACCGGGTCCGTTGTCGGTGACCGTAATCGCGTATTGCTCATCCTCGTCAGGGCGGGTGCCGATGATCAGGGTGCGATCGCCCACGTCGTTATCGCCGAGGCTCTCGATACTGTTCTTGATCAGATTATTGAGGATTTGCAATAGCTTGATGCGCACTACCTTGCATCGCGGGAGCTTGTTGCAATTGGTCCGAACCTCGATGCCGCCTTCCTCCAAACGCCCTTGCTGTAGGTTGATGACCTCTTTGACGACGGTGTTCAGATCCAAATCTTCCAGGAAGAGTTCGGCATTGGCGTAGCGGGTTTGCTCGCTGACATCGTTGCGAATGTGATTGATCTTTTCGCGAACCTTGGCAACCTCGGCCAGAATGACTTCGTTCTCGCGCTGGAAGGCTTCTTCCAAACCCTGGTAGTACTGAATCAAACCGCTGCCCTTGGGGTGCTGCGATAACAGGTCGGACATGTCCGCCAGTAGTTGGTTGGCGCGTTGCAGACCGCTGAGACGGGTGTTCTCAGCGGTGTCTTGAAGGCTGTCCAGGGCAATGTTCAGGCTGTTCAGGTTATTGCCGATATTGTGCAGCACGCCGTTGGCGATCTCCGCCATCCCCGCCCGGTGGGCCGTATCCAATATCCTTTGCTGGCTTTGCGCCAATTCTGAACGCAGCCTGGCGTTTTCTACCGCGTTCTTGACCGATTGAGCCAGGGAGAGGCGACTGAACTTGCCTTTGACCAGGAAGTCGAAGGCGCCCAGTTTCATGGCCTCGATGGCGCCTTTCTCATCTTCTTCCGTTTCCGCGATAATCAAAACGCTGACGAATGCATGTGTGCCCAAACGTTCCCTTAAACGGCTCAAGAATTCGACCGCATTGAAATCGGGCAGGTTATAGGAGACAAGGGCACAGTCGATTTCCTTACGATCGCATAGAATTACCGCCTTGATGCCGGATTCACACTCCATAATATCCAGGTCGTCGGGAAAGAATTGTTGCAGGAGTTTGGTGTACAGACGCCTGGCTACAACTTTGCCGTCGGCAATCAGGATTCGGGGAGTTTTGTCATACGGCATAACGGTTTCCAAAATCAGGGATGGATTTCAATTATTTTAACCTTTTGGTCTTTCAGGTCCCGGTCGGAGGTGACATATCCAATCGCGCCGGGGGTGCGGGCGATATACATCAGAGCCACTCTCTGTTGGTAAACGGATTGGGGCGGTACGCCCAGGCCCGAAAAAATCATGCGAGTCCAAAAAGAGGCATAGTGTCGGGGTGATTGGTCCAGGAACCGGCGCAAAAAGATTTCATGAGGCGAGCCGGTCAGGTTGATGGGTTTAACCGGAACCTGATTGTTCCAGTGCAGCCTTTTGCCCATGTACATATTCTTGAGTTCAGCGGTTGTCAGAGTATCGACCGGCACCTGGGGATGGGCGACGATCACTACTTGAGGAGGTTCCTCGCCGCCGACGGGCAGCATGACGAAGAGCACAAAGGTAGATAGGCAAAACGTGTTCATCAGGATATCCGGTAGAGATTTAGGGTGAACATTGGGTGAAAACAGAACCGGTTTCAATCACATGGCCATTGTAACTCAATTCTTGATTTTCACGGTAACTCTATAATGTAGGAGGCGACAAATGGGGATACGAAGAAAACGCAAACACCTGCCGCATCCCGCCCGCAAAGAAGCAAGCGATCACCCCGAAGGACTCCTGTTCCCGCTTGACAACCCAAAACTGATTTCAGAAGACCCGCCGTTACACCCGGCCGGGCTCTTCTGCCACCGGCGAGAAGCTCCCGGCTTGAACACGCCCGGGTTCGGGGGCAAAGCTTTTCAGGAACTGGTCGATCATTCCCGGAGCGTCTTCAGTGATGGAAAACAGGTCGTGGTCGAACAGCCAGACTTCCACGAGTCCCTGCACAAAAAAGACCGCCATCAAGGCAGCCTGGCGGGGCTCGATATCGGGGCGCATTTTGCCTTCCAGCTGCATGTTGGTGAAGTCGGTAACGAAGCGATTCAACACCCGGCGCTTCATTTCCCGTTCTTTGGCCAGCACGGGCGCCAGTTCCTCGTGGTATTCGATCTTGAAGTTGATGAACTCGTAGAAGGTGCGGAACTTCTCATCCGTATCCAGGTTGGTCAGCCACTCCAGAACCATGCGGCGAAATTCTTCCAGTGACGTGATCGGTTTTTCCAGCAGATCGTCCCTATGTGCGCCGGTACAATCGTCGATATGTTCCGACAACGCCTCGAACAGGTCTACCTTGTCCTTGAAGTGCCAGTAGATGGCGCCGCGACTAACGCCCGCCTCCCTGGCGATGTCGTTCAGGGTAGACCGCACAAAACCTTTAGTGCTGAATACATTGAGCGCGGCGTCCAGCAGGCTGAGGCGGGTTTTCTCGGTTTCCTCCTTGGTTTTACGAACCATGTTGACCTCTCTGGGTATCAGCCGGGCCGGTCTTGGTACAATCCGACCCGGCTTTAGGATTCAGGTTTGCGATACAGCGGGTTGTTCCCCTTTACTCGATCGGAAGAAGCCCAGGAACCGCTCACTGCCGCCTTGAATGACGACATAGAATACGGGGACGAACACGATCAGCAGGGCCGTAGCGCTTATCATACCACCGAACACGGCCGTACCGAGCGCCTGGCGGCCGGCGGAACCCGCGCCCTGGGCAATGACCAGCGGTAAGACACCCAGGATGAAGGTGAATGCGGTCATCAAGATGGGACGGAAGCGCAGGCGCGCCGCTTCGACGGCAGCGTCGATAATCGACTTGCCGGCTTCACGTTCCGCCCTGGCGAATTCGGAGATCAGGATGGCGGTTTTACACGCCAGCGCAATCAACAGGATGATGCCGATTTGGGTATACACGTTGACATCCATGCCGCGAATGATAACCGCGCTCGCGGTGCCCAACAACGACAAGGGTACGGACAGAATGACCGTCAACGGCAGGCTCCAGCTTTCATACTGGGCGGCCAGCACCAGGTAGACCATCAACACCGCCAACAGGAAGATAAAGCCGGTCTGGCCTTCGCTCATCTTTTCCTGGTAGGTGATGCCGGTCCAAACCAGGCGCAAGTTGGGCGGCAGAATCGCGGCGGCTTCCTCTTCCAACGCGGCCAGGGCCTCCGCGCTGCTGTAACCGGGCGCGGGCGCGCCGGACAAGGCGGCGGAAGCAAACATGTTGTAGCGCGGTATCAACTGCGGACCCACGGTTTCGCTGACCTTCACGAAGGAACCCAGCGGCACCATCTCGCCGTCGCGGTTGCGCACCCTGAGATCGGTAATATTCCTGGGATCCGCGCGGAAACGGGCATCCCCCTGAACGCGGACCTGGTAGGTGCGTCCGAACTTGTTGAAGTCGTTGACATAGACCGAACCGAAGTTGGCCTGCAAGGTTTCGTAGACATCGCTGAGCGGCGTACCCAGCGCCTTCACGTGATCGCGGTTCACGTCGATACCCAGTTGCGGCACGTTTGCGCGGAAGGTGCTGAAGACCTGGCCCAACTCGGGACGTTGTTGTGAGGCGCCCATCAGGCCCCAGGCGGCGTTCTGGATTTCGACCAGGTCGGCCTCGCCGCTGATATCCTGAATCTGGGCCTGGAAACCCTCGGCATTACCCAGACCCATGATGGCGGGTGGTGCAAAGGCAAACACCAGGGCGTCTTGCACGCTGCCGGCGATACCCCACAATTGACCCAACAACATCTCGGCGGTTTGTCCCTTGGGTAGGCGTTCTGCCCATGGGTCGAGGATGATCCAGAAGGCGGCCGAGTTGGAGGTAATCGCGTTGTCCAGTAGGGAGAAGCCGGGCACGGAAACATAGTCCTGAATGCCGGGCACCTGTTCCAGCATGGCGTTGATTTCCTCCACCACGGCCATCGTCCGTTCCTGCGAGGCCGCGTCGGGCAACTGCACGCTCAACATCAGGTAGCCCTGATCCTCGGTGGGCAGGAAGCCGGTGGGCAGTCGGTTGAAGGCATAGAAGGCGCCGTAGGCCAGCAGGCCGAAGACCACCAGGGTCACGAACTTGCCTTTGATCGCGGCGCCCACGGTGAACCGGTACCAACGCTCGCCGCGAGAAAAGACGGCTTTCCAGGCGCGGCTGAAGATGTTGTTGCGCGTTTTGGTGGGACGCAACAAGACACCGGCCAGAGCGGGACTGAGCGTTAAAGCGTTGATGGTGCTGAATACGGTGGCCGTGGCAATGGTAAAGGCGAATTGAGAGAACAGCGAGCCGGTAATGCCGCCGGTAAACGCGGTCGGCACGAAAACCACCAACAGCACCAGGCTGGTGGCGATGACGGGACCCGTCACCTGGCTCATGGCCTTTACCGCCGCCTGCCGTCTGGGCAGACCCTCGTCGTCCATGATGCGCACGGTGTTTTCCACCACCACGATAGCGTCGTCCACCACCACGCCGATGGCCAGCACCAGACCGAACAACGAAAGCATGTTGATGCTGACTCCCAGAAAACCCATCACGGCAAAGGTGCCGATCAGGGACACCGGAATGGTCAGCGAGGGGATGAGCGTCGCCCGCCAGTCTTGCAGGAAGATGAAGGTGGTCAGGAAGACCAGCCCCATGGCGATCATCAGGGTATTGACGACCTCGCGGATGGAGGTGCTGACGAATTCCGTGATGTCGAACGGAATCTGGTAGGAAATCCCGGCGGGGAAACTTTGCGCCAGTTCGTCCATACGCTCGAAGACCCTTTCACTGACCGACAGGGCGTTGGCGCCCGGCTCCAAGAAGACGCCGATCGCCGCACTGGCCTTGCCGTTCAACTGACTGGAAACATCGTAGGTCTCGGCGCCCAATTCCACGCGGGCCACGTCCTTGACGCGGATGACGCGGTTGCCCGGCAGGTTGCGCAACACGATTTGCTCGAACTCTTCGACCTCGGTCAGTCGGCCCTGAGCACTCAGCGCCAGTTGGAAGACCTGGCCTTGCGGTCCCGGCGACTGGCCGATCTGGCCCGCGGCGACTTGGACATTCTGCTCCCGAATCGCCCCGATGACATCGCTGGTGGTCAGGTTTCTGGCTTTCAGCTTATCCGGGTCCAGCCAGATGCGCATGCTGTAATCGCTGGCGCCGAAGATGATGATGTTGCCCACACCGTCAATGCGAGTGAGTTCATCCTTTACCCGCAAGGTGGCGTAGTTGCCCAGGAACAGCTCGTCGTAG
The DNA here is from genome assembly GCA_030066195.1 of Acidobacteriota bacterium. Taxonomy (GTDB): domain Bacteria; phylum Acidobacteriota; class Holophagae; order Acanthopleuribacterales; family Acanthopleuribacteraceae; genus JASJCB01. Next base: position 6,953 of record JASJCB010000289.1, on the reverse strand, counting down.
TCGCCGTTGTCGGCAATCAGCGAGGCAAACAGCAACACGTTGGTGGAAACCTTGTTGGTGACCAGGCCGATGCGCTGCACTTCCTCGGGCAACTGACCATTGGCCTGGGCGACCCGGTTCTGTACCTGAACCAGCGCCTGATCCAGATCGGTACCTACTTTGAAGGTAATCATCAGGCTGTAGGTGCCGTCGTTGGCGCTGTTGCTGGACATGTAGAGCATGTCTTCCACGCCGTTGACCTGCTCCTCGATAGGCTGCGCCACGGTGTTAGCCACCACGGACGCGCTTGCGCCGGGATAGACCGCACGCACCTCGATGGTGGGCGGCGCGATTTCGGGAAACATGGCCACGGGCAGACCGCGCAGGGTGATCCAGCCCGCGATGACGATGATCATGGAGATCACTATCGCGAAGATGGGTCGGTGGATAAAGAAACGACTCATTGACTGCCTCCCGATAACGCCGCGGCGGCTTCGGCCTGCACGCCGGCCATTTGGGCGGTGACCGGCATGCCGGGTTGAACCCTTTGGCCGCCGCGAACGATGACGCGATCCGACACAGAAACACCGGCCGTAATCACGCGGAGCTCATCCACCTGGTGACCCACGGTAACCGGCCTGAAGGCCGCTTTTTCCTCGTCATCGACCACCAGCAGGAATCTACCCGCCTGGCTCATACCGACCGCGGTTTCCGGCACCAGCAGGGCGCCGTCGATTTCCTGAACCGGCAGGCGGATGCGTGCAAACAGACCGGGCAGCAGTTCCCGATTACCGTTATCGATTCGGGCGCGCACTTGCAGCGTGCCGCTGTCCGCGTCTACCCGGTTGTCCACGTAGTCGACAACTCCCTCATAGGGGAAATCGTCGCCGTTGGACAGCCCCAGCATGATGCGGTGCCCTTGGGACGAGTGATCGTTGCCCATCAACTGCTTGAAGCGCAACAGGTCGCCCTCGCTGATGGAGAAGTAGACGTAAATGGGATCGTCGGCGATGATAGTGGCCAGGACGGTGTCTTCCATATTGCGGAGGAGATTGCCCCGGTCTACCAACCGACGGCTGATACGGCCGCTGATGGGCGCGGTGATTTGCGTGTAGCTTACGTCCAGGCGGGCGCGGTCGACCATGGCTTGGGCCGCATTCACCGAGGCGGCGGCCAGATCCAACTGGGCTTTTGCCTCTTCCACGGCCAACTCGCTGACCGCGTTGTCCGCCAACGCATTATTACGACGACGGTAGACGGTTTCGGCCAGGTTCAACTCCGCCTTGCGCGAAGCCAGGGCTGCTTCGGCTTCGGTGAGCACGGCTTGATAGGGGGCGGGGTCGATCACGAAAAGTGCATCGCCCTTGGTAACACGGGCGCCGTCGGTGAATTGGATTTCTTTCAGGTAGCCCTCAACCCGAGCCCTTACTTCCACGGTTTCCACGGCTTGTGTCTTCCCGGTGAAATCCAGGTATTCCGTCACCGTCTGCTGCTTGGGGTGATCCACCGTTACGACCGGAGGAGGGGGAGCTGCTTGCGGGGGAGGCGCCTCCGTGCCGCAGCCGGTCAGCAACAAGGCTGTCAATATTATAAGGCCGAGCATCGTTTTGGATATCTTTGCATACATGTCGGTCATCTCCTATCGGGTCGAGGCGATTCGGGTATCGGGGTTCCAGCCGCCGCCCAGGGCACGGTACAGGCGGATCAGGCCGGCGATGGTCTCACCGCGAGCCGCGGCCAGGCTGTCTTCCAAGGCCAGTTGTTGGGTTTGGGCGTCCAGTACGTTTTCAAAATCTACCAGGCCTTCCTTGTAGAGGCTGTTGGAGACGTCCACGGTACGCCGGGCGGCGTCCAGGGCTTCTCCCAGGGCGAGCACCTGGCGCTGCCGCTCCACGTAGGCGGCCATGGCGCTCTCCACCTCTTCCAGGGCCGACAGCACGGTCTTTTCATAAAAGAGCAGGGCCTGTTGGGCGCGGGCATCCTCTGCCTTCACTTGATTGCGCAGCCGGCTGCCGTTGAACAGGCTTTGTCCCAGGGACACGCCCAGGTTCCATACATTACTGCTCGCATTCAACAGGTCACCGAGCTTCAGGGCATCCTGGCCGACCAGTGCGGCGATAGACAGGTTGGGATAGATCTGAGCTTCGGCTATACCGACCCGGGCGGTCTGGGCGGCCAGTTGACGCTCGGCGCGACGAATGTCGGGGCGTCGGCGCAACAGGTCGGTAGGAATGCCCAATTCGGGTGTAGCCGGGGAATTCGGTAAGGGAGCGGTTACAAGGTCGGGCAGCTCGCCGGGCGCTTTACCCAACAAAACCGCCAGCGCGTTGGATGAACGCGAGAGGGCGGCGCGAAGCAGCGGCAGCTCGGCCCGGCTTGCGGCCAGCAGGCGCTCCGCCTGGGCTACCTCCAGGTTGTTGGCAAGGCCGTGTTTGACGCGGGCCTGGGTTAATTTCAGCACCTGGCGTTGTGCGTCCAGGTTGCGTTCCAAAACCTGGATTCGCGTTTGCAGAGTGCGGTGTTCGAAATAGGTCAAAGCCAGATCCGCGTAGAGACTGGTCATGATATCGGTCGCGTTTTCTTCCTCAGCCTGGAAGTCGGCGCGAGCGGCTTCCACCGAGCGACGGATGCGGCCGAACAGGTCCAATTCCCAGGAGATGCCGGCCTCGATGCGGTAGTTGTTGAAGGTAGTCTTGCCGACAGTGGTGGTCTCACCCGTGCCTTGACGAATGGCGCCGGCGCCCAGGTTGACCTCGGGCAGCCGTTCACCGCCGGCAACGGCCAGGACGGCGCGAAACTCGTCCAAACGGGCGAGGGCGATTTTGGCGTCCAGGTTTCCGGTGGATGCCTGCTCGATCAGTTGATTCAAGGTGGGATCGTCGAAGAGGGTCCACCAGTTAACGATATCCTGCCGTTTGGTCGTGACGGCGGGATCGGAAAAATGAAAGCTTTCCGGTACGGAAGTTTGGGGCGTTTTATAATCGGGGCCGACGGTACAGCCGACAAGAAAAAGGGTCATGATTGAATAGATAAAAAGGCGATGGGAAGGAGCGGACATGGCGTCACCTGCCGGGATGTTGCTGTTAACATACATGCATGTATGTTAACGCCTAACGAAAGATACATTCACGCATGAATGTTTGCAAGCGAACCCTCCTGCTTTTACTTTTTGTTTACGGGGGCCGTTTAGGTAGCGTTGCAAAAAGAGCGCGTACGAGTGTTGCCAAATGGTGGGATGATGCCGATGTCAATCGATTACAGCACACGGGTTCGGATGTTTGGGTTTGCTTTACTGGAAATCACCCTAATTGGTTGTCAGGTTGATGAATCGGCGCTGAACGCCCTCCTGGTCAAAAGCACATAACCTAATCGTCTTCCGCGTCTACCAGGCCCTTCAGTGCCTCTTCATCGACTGTCAACACCTCCAAGGTGTGTTTCCGTACGCCGATGTTGTGTTCGATCAGCAGGTCGATCAACTTTTCACCGTCGATCAAGGTAATGGGCGCCACGCCGTCGGAAAATGCCTCTCTTATGGCGTCCTTGGAGAAACCGGAGGTGGTGACGATGGTTCCTCGAACGGCGTTGAAGCGGTGAAGGGAACCGCGAAGTTTATCCAATACATCCCGCCCGATCTTGGAACTATGCTGTTTCACCTCGACGGCTTCTCGAACCGAGGAAATACCCAATTCGATATCCGCAATCACATCCGCGCCCTTGTCTCCCGAAAGCGGGGTCACTCTGGCGTTCTTGTAACCCATTTCCACCAGGAGATGTTTGACAAGATGTTCAAAGGCGTAGGGTTCCATGCTCAAGAGAAGTTCATGCAGCAACTTGCGTGTTTTGGCAGTCTGCTTTTTGACCAGAGCCTTGAAGGGTGCCGGTTCATCGACGGGCTGTTCCTCGTGCTTTTCAGTAACGGGCTCCGGTTCAGGTGGATCCATCGAGGGTGGCTCTCCCCAACCGGATGTTTGTTTCACCGGGAACCGGTAAGGCTTCAGGTCGATGTCGGAGCCATCTGCAGTGATCAGGGTCAGGTCATCCTTTGCTCTCAGGTTATATCCAACCGGTTGACCTTGCTTCCTTTTGATCACCAATCGCGGCGTCCAGGAAAGAAAAACCTCGGAGGGAATCCAAAACATGTGTTCTGCAGAAGCAACGATCCAGGCGAGGGCCGCACCCTCTTGGATATGCTGCATATTATCATCTTGCAGGGATGTCCAAATCCGATGGGAACCGCCCGGCTCCAAAACTTGCGATTCCTTAAGCAGACATCTCCCCTTGCCGGTAAAATGGGGCGCTTTATTGGCATGGTATTCATAGGGCTCGCCGAAGTGTTCGGCAATGATTCTCGCCGCATCTTGCTTGGCCCCCTTTTTTCGAGGAACTTCGTAGGGCGGCAGTGTCCATTCAGCGCTTGTTTTCCGGTTCTCAACAGCATAGAGAAAATAATGAGGATTTTCTTCTGTATGCAACCGGAGACCGGGCAGCGCATCGATCATCTGTTGCTTGATCTCGGGCGTTAATTCAGCGACAATCTGGTCGGCGAGGGGTCGCCCGGTTTCGCTTCGTGCTTTTTTGTCCTCGGCCCAGGCCGGGTAGCGCTCTATCGACATGACGGCCAGGGCTTTCATGGTCAGCTTCTGCCCGGGCATTGCTTCGAGGATCGTCAGGCACTTGTAAGCCAGGCTTTCTCTTTTGATCATTGTCTTTTCTCCAAATTCATCGATCCTCCCACAGCGACCGCACCAATTTGTCTTCCACCAATCGCTGGAAATTGCGGCGGTAGGTTTTGGTGACCACCTCGTCCTCGGTCAACACGCCCGCCTCGATGTTGCGCACCTGCACCGCTTCGCTGAAATTGGCGCTGGTTATCAAAACCTTGCTTTCGTCAATCATCACCGCCTTGGCATTCAGGCAACTCATGACCTCGCCTTCCCGATCCAAGCTCCTGGGATCATAGTAGACTTCCGGCATGACCTTACCCGGCCAGATTCTCTTCCAACCAGCCATTTGCGGGCGCGAACCCTGACGATGCTGCCGGGTTTGAGTTGTTTGAGGGAGTGTTCGTCTTCCTGTCGGGTCTGGTCATAAATGATGAATTCAGTCATATGGGTGAACGCTCCAAAAATGGCATGAATTAAAGGATTGACCGGATCGAGACGGCCGGCAGCTTGAAGTACTACGCAATTTATAGCAATCGGCAAATCCATGTGTCAATGTGAAACAGCGGCATTCGGTGAACCCGAAAAGATTCTATGCAAATAAAGAAACGCATGGGTACTTGGTATCGGAAGATCAATTTCCAAAAACCCCTGGCCGGCAGAGACTTGCCAGGGTAGGATGGTTATCCGGCATCGCGGTTCACGGCCGCCGCTCGCCTTGAATCTCTAAGGAGCCCGGGGTAATGGCCCGTAGAATCAAACTTCAAAAAGATGGTGCTCTTTACCACATCATGACGCGGACCGCACAGCAGGTCCATTGGCTGAAAGACCCGGCCGTCAAGGAGATGCTCGCGGATCACTTGGGCCAACTGACAGATGTCTTCTACTGCTCCGTCCTCACACATACGTTTTTAGGAAATCATTATCACCTCCTGTTGCGTGTGGACCGGCCTGAATTCGACCTGGAGGACATCAAACGACGCTTTGAATTGGCGGAAAGCCGGAAGGTAAACCCTCGCCGTTTCCACGATCACATGGCCGAATACCTGTACAACCGATATACCGATTTGAGCGATTTCATGTATTATTTCAATCGGGGGACGGCAGTAGCTTACAACAAGCAGGCAGGCACAAACGGCCACCTGTGGGGCGGCCGCTTCAAGAATGTGGTGGTAGAAGAAGGCGATGCGGAACTGGCCGTGGCGACCTACATCGAAATGAACGCCGTGAGGGCGGGCATTGTAGATGATCCCACGGAATACCCGCATAGCTCGGTGGGCGAACTCAAGCAAAAGCTGGAAGCGGGCAAGGAACCGGAGGCGCCGCAACTGAGCGTGCTCGAACATTTGCCGAAGGAGATCCAAACCCGAACCTACGTAGATTGGATGCGTTACGTGGCTCTGACCTTGCAGGACCCTGATTTGAAGCGGGCGTCGTTGCCCAAGCAATTTACAGCTCAGGGCTGGGTGGTCGACATGAAAGCGCTACATGAGGCACTGGAAACGCGAGCGCCGGCCAACTGGTCGAGACCGGTCTACGGTTCGGATGCCTTCACGCGCAAAACATTGGAAGCGGTAGGTTGGTTGATCCCAATCCACCGAAGGGAGGCGCCCCCACCGGGGGCATCCATTGCGGTAGCATAGCCTCATAAATAACCCGAAAAAACATCGGAATCCAAAGATGTCAGGCGAGAGCCTGTCCGATTTTCAGCCGAAACCGTCAAAAACAGGGCGAGGAATACGATCTTGGGTTTTTCTTCTTGTGTGTGCCTGAAAAAGGCCCTTCCCAAAACAACTGAGAGCCGGCTATCTCGAAGGCAGATAGCACCATCTCCCCCAAGCAAAATAAAATCAGCCCCCTAAAGCTAGCTGCTTCGTTTTTTGGTCTCGGCACCTGATCGTGGATATCCGACGTCTTCAGCTGGAACAGGCACAGGACCTTGCGCAAGGGCTCCCCCAAGCAAAATAAAATCAGCCCCCTAAAGCTAGCTGTTTCGTTTTGTTTGTTTCGTTTTGTTCACAAGCAAAATAAAATCAGCCCCCTAAAGCTAGCTGTTTCGTTTTGTTTCTCTAGAGCTAGCTGTTTCGTTTTGTTTCCCTAAAGCTAGCTGTTTCGTTTTGTTTGTTTCGTTTTGTTTCGTTTTGTTCCGCTAAAGCTAGCTGTTTCGTTTTGTTCCGTTTCGTTTTGTTCCGTTTCGTTTTGTTGTGGGATGATACCGATATCAATCGATTACAGCGCACGGATTCGGATGTTTGGGTTTGCTTTACTGGAAATCACCCTAATTGGTTGTCAGGTTGATGAATCGGCGCTGAA
>JASJCB010000288.1 GCA_030066195.1 Acidobacteriota bacterium | reverse complement strand
CGTATCCATAAGGATAAAGCCAATCCAGATCCATCACGCGGTTGTAGATGGAATCTTGCGGCCGGGTTTCGCGTCGATTGCCGCAGACGATCGCGGTCTCCGGTTCATTGTCCAAACAAGCCAACGCCCTACTGGCAAATTTCGGGTCCAGTTCCGTGTCTCCGTCCAGGAACAGTACAAACGGCGCCTTTGCCTCGCCGAGCCCGAGATTTCTGCCCCTGGCCGCCGTCGGTCGATCGTGGTTCACCACGCGGGTTCGCGCACCCATTTCACGGGCGCGTTCTACGCTCCCGTCGGTCGAGCCGCTGTCCACATAGATGATCTCGAAGCCGCCTTCCAGTTCCATCTCGCTAACCGATCGGATGCAGCGAACCAGACGCTCTCCCTCATTCCTTCCAATAATAACGACCGATAGACGCAACGCGGTCACCCCGGGCCTGATCTGAAGACACGGCAAAGGGTAGCACAGGTCCGCTTCGCTCAGAAGCCTTCGAATTGATCGGCCTTGCTGGTGACCGGTTCCGAGGGGTCCTCGCGATTCAAGGGCAGTGTCATCGTGAATGTGGTGCCCTCGCTCGGGGTTGAAGATACTTCTATACGACCGCCGTGTTTTTCGATGATGCCGTAGGAGATGGATAAACCCAATCCCGTGCCCTGGCCTACGGGTTTCGTTGTAAAGAAGGGTTCAAAGATCTTGTCTTGAACCTCCTGGGTCATGCCCTCGCCCGTGTCCGTGAATTGCAGCACCGCTTCCTCGCCCTGAATTTCTCCAACGATGGAGAAGGTACCCTTACCCTGGGGGTTATCACTGTCCTCCAGCTTGCGAGTGATGGCCTGGCAACCGTTGACGATCAGGTTCATCATGACCTGGCCCAATTCCGCCGGGTGGCAGGCTATTTCAATGTTGTCCGGCAGGCTGCAATAGAAGTCGACATTCTCCAGGTATTTGGAACGCACCAGGTTCAGTGTGGCGTTGACGATGCCGCACAGGTCGGTCTGTTTGAAGGCCGCCTGGTCACGTCTGGTAATGGTACGCAGGTCTTGCACAATTGCCGTGATACGGCTGGTGCCCTCCGTGATCAGGTTCAGTTGGTCGAACAGCGGGCGCATGCGATCCTCGATGACTTTCAGAATATCCGGGTCCGCATCTTCGCCGGCCAGGGTGAAAATGAACTCGCGAAACTGGTTCAGGTATTTCACCAGGTTCTGCGAGCCGCCCGCCACGAAGTTGGCCGGGTTGTTGATCTCGTGAGCAACGCCCGCGGTCAGGGTTCCCAGGCTGGCCATCTTCTCCTGCATGACCATTTGCTCCTGGGTCCGCATGATCTCCTGGTTCTTGCTCTGCACTTCACGCAGCAGGCGAGCCTTGCCGATTGCGCTGACCACGTGTTCGTAGAAGCGGATCAGGCCTTCGGTGTCCAACTGATCCATGTCTTCGCTTTCTTTGGAGCATTGCAGGCTCATGACGCCGACCAGTTTATCCTTGTCCATCACGCTCATGGAAATACTGAACGGCGACCAGGTCATAAAGCGCAGCTTGGAGATTTCATCGAGCGTTTCCAGGGGATCGCGCTCCAGATAACTGCTGTAGATAGCGGCGTGAATAGGCTCCGATCGGTAGAAATTGGAAGCCTCTTTCATGTCTTCCCAGGTAAAGGTGATCTGGCGGTAGATGTTCAGGTTGTAACCCACGCATGCCTCGAAGCAGAAGGCTTCCTTCTGTTCATTCCACAACAGGAACTGGCCCTTGTCGAACTGCGGAAAAAGGTCGATGCCAAGCTCCATCACGTTTTGCAGCACGCGTTCCAACTCGATCTCGCGGTTGATGCCCTTGACGATTTCGTCGAAGTATTCCAGTTCCCGGTTTTTCGAGGCCAGGTCGTCGTTGCGTAAGGCCAGTTCGGCGGTGCGCTGCTCAACCTTTTCTTCCAGGGTTTGCCGGGCTTCTTCAAGTTTGGCGACCAGTTGCGCATTTTCAAGGGCTACAGCGGCCTCCGCCGCCATGAGGCGCAGCAGGTCCAAACGTTCGTGGCTGAAGGCGCCGGCGATCAGGCGGTTTTCCAGGTAGGCCGTACCCACCAGTTGGTCTTGTTTGATGAGGGGCAGGCACAGCACCGAACGGGGCTTCTTGGAGACCACGTAAGGGTCCTGGGAAAAGCGCGAATCGCCGGTGGCGTCGGCGATGACCAGGTCCTTGAGGTTCTTGTTCACCCATAGCACCAGCGAAACCGGCGCCCGCAGAGCGCCCTCGGTAGATTCCAGCGGTACCCCGCTCAGCAGGGTCACCTCACCGGACTGGTCATCGGTCTCCGCACGAATCTGGGAAGTATCGGTGGTGTTGAGCACCAACAGGCCGCGTTGTGCGCCCGCGCTTTGGATAAGAACTTTCATCAGGCGCACGATCAGCTTGTCCAGCACGATCTCCTCGGATACTGCCTGCAGACCGTTGACCACGGCGGCCAGGTCCAGGCGGCTGGAGGTTTCGCCGCTGGTCATGGGACTGGAAGAGGAAAGCGAGGACGCGGTCAGCATCTCGAAAAGGTCCTGCCACTCCTTTTCCAACAGGTCACACTTGCCCGCGGCGCCCCAGGTTGAGTAGAGGTAATGCGCCTCGCGCATGAAACCGGAGGCGATGCGTTTGCGTCCCCGGCCCTGATAATAGCGTCCCGTCAGTTCATTGGCCATGGCCTGGTGGACCAGGTACTCGTTGCGTTCGGCGGTTTCAATAGCTACCTGATAGAGTTCGCCGGCCACGCCGTGGCGATTCTTCAGGCGGGCGATCTCCGCTTCCATCAGTGCCAGCAGGTGACCGTAGTTGTGAGGGCATACCTCCGCCCAGCGTTTCATCTGTTTGTAATCTTTTGTCAGGGATATGAGCGCTTTCTTTTCTCCTGAAACGGAGGTACCGGCGTGCAGCAGGAAACCGAAGAGGCAGACCTCTACCATGGCGGGCACCGAGCCGACCACTTCCCGTAGGGACTCCAATTTGGCCAGGTGATCCAAACCCTCTTTTTCCTCACCGAAGAACCAGCAGATCTTCAGGCGCAGCATATGGTAGAAGTACAGTTCTACCGAGCGGCGCTCGATGTCTTCCTGTAGTTCGGTGGCGTCCTCGTAGGAAACAGCTTCCTTTTTGGGATCGCGTGCGTTCAGGCCCAGCAGGGCGAAGTGATAACGCCGGAACTCGTTATCCAGCCTGTCGAAGCGGTACTGGGGCCGGCCGCGAAGCAGGGCCCATTGGCGACTCTCCTCCTCCAGGACGGTTTTCAGGTCCTGGTTGGGGTCCCAGTGATAGGTAAACAGCCCGGCTTGCGATGCGAAGAAGAGTTCGCCCATTTCCAGGCCGTGATCGAAGGCGCGCCGCAGGTAGATGGTCATCTTGCTCCAGTGGTCCTGCCAGGGGAGGATGTTGAGCGCGTAATCCATGAGCGCCTTCGAGAAAAACTCGCCCTTGGGCCCGTCTTCGGCAAGGGCAAGCGCCGGTACGCCGACCGCAACGGCCTCGCGGTAGTGACCGTAGTGGCTTAGCGACCGGCCGAACGAGGTCAGGGAGTAAGCCATCTCCGGACAGGTGCCGCGATCCAGACAAAATCTCAAGATGTAGGCCACCAGCCAGGCGTGTAGGTTACGGTCGGTCATGCGACAGGGCAACGTCATACCCATCAGCATGTCCAGTTGCTGCTGTTCTTCCTCGGACAGGCCGGCTTCCTTCTTGGGAATGCCGGACAGTCGCAGCTTCAGTCGAAGCTTCTGGGACATCAAAGTCAGCTTCCAGTTGGGCACCTGGCGGGGCATGGAAATGCCGAGTGCTTTCAATCCCAGGCGACCCGCGGCCAAAGCACGTTGCACCTCCCAGGTGGCGCTGAAAAGCGTCATGGCCAGGCGACAGGTTTCTATTTTTTCTTCACGGGTGCGCGAGTTTCGGAGCAGTTTCTCACAGAGCCGGGCCGCGCGTTGTTCGTCGCCGATGTGGTGGGTGGCCTGGGACAGGTGCCATGTCAACTCGAAAGCCAGATCGTGGTGTAGTTCCCAGTCGTTTTCGTTGAGGCATTGCAGGCCGCACTCGAAAAAGGAAACCGCACGCGCCGTGTCGCCCGTCCCCAAAATGCCCATACCCACTTCCAGGTTCAGTTGAGCCAGTTCTTCAAGTTGGGCAAAGTCTTTGATCGCTTTGCGGCCCAGGTTCAACTGGTCGGCGATGGCCACGCGGTCGATGAGCCGTTGCGTGGGTCGGGTCTTCAGCAGGTTTCCGATTTGCAGGTGCAGCCTGTCGATGCGGCCTTCTTTCTTGAGACCCTCGTAAACCACCTCCCGAACTCGAGGGTGGCAGAACCGGTAGATGAATACATCGCCGGCTACCTGAACGGGCATGGCTTCATCTTCACCATGGGATTGGGTGGAGCCGACCGGCAGCAGGATGCGTTTCTGAATGGCGGGTCGTAACTGGGAGAAAATAGACGACTGGCCCTGGTTGTTCAGCGCGGTCAGGTCGCGAACGTCGAAGGTCTCGCCGATGCAGGAGGCCCGGCGCAATAGATTGCGGGTAGGAGTGGGCAGGCTTTCCAATTGATCCAGGCGCGCGTAAGCGACCGGGAGGTCGAAGGGTACCCCTTCGATTTCCTCGCGGTCCCAGGTCCAGGCGTGTTTGCCGTTATCGTAGACCAGGACACGGCGATGGATGAGTTCCTCAACAAACAGTCGGGTCAGCCGGGGGTTGCCGGCAGCCTTGGCAAAAACCGGTTCCACCAGGGAATCGGCTTCCTCCTTGGAGAGGTCCAAACCCAGTTCCAGCATCTTGGTGATTTCGATGCGGTCCAAGGGTTCCAGGCGCATGACTTCAGTGGCCGATAGTTTGATGGATGCCTTGATGCCGCTTTGGTCGCCCGTTTCGTCAGGCGTCATACTGAGCAGCAGCATGATGTTGGGTAACCGACCCACGCAGATGGCGTGCATCAGGGTCTGGCTTGCCTGGTCGGCCAGATGCACGTCGTCCAGGGCGATTACCAGGCAACCTAGCCGATTGGCGACCAGGCCGAGAAAGCGGAGCACCACGGACAGAAAACGCTCGGATTCGACTACCGGCAGGGTGTCCTCGGGATTGGTGGGCAGGCGAACCAGATCGCCCAATCGCGGAACGACCCGGGCCAGCAGGTTACCGTTGATGCCGATGACCTCGGCAATTTCCTCGCGTAGTGAACTCAACTCCGCATCGGGCAAGGTAAGCAAGCGTTCCATCAAGTGTCCGAAGACCTGGCGCCAACACAGGAAGAAGCGCGTGTCGCCGGAATCGCCGCAACGGGCGGTCAGGACCATGGTGTCCTTCAGAACGTCTTCCTTGCGGAAGGCCTCGATCAAAGCGGTTTTTCCCAGGCCCGGCGAGGCGCTGATCACCAGGGTTACCGCCTCGCCGTTTCGTACCTTGTAGAAATGATCGGCCAAAGACCACAAGGCCCAGTTGCGACCGATGGCCTGATCTTCCAGGTCGAAACCACGCGCGGCCAGCATGCTCTCGGGCTCGAAAGAAGTCAGGGACTGACCGGTCTCCAACAAATCCAGGCAGCGGCTCAGGTCATCATAAAGGGCGCCGGAGGTGCGGTAGCGCTGTTCCGGGTCCTTGGCCATCAGCTTCAGGGTAATCGCTGACAAAACCTGGGGCACCGATTCCGCCAGAACGTGGGGCGCAACCGGATCCCGGGCCAGGTGAGCGTGCATCAAAACGCCCGGGTCGTCGCTTTCGAAGGGCAGGCGGCCGGTGAGCAACTGGTAGAAGGTCACGCCCAGCGAATAAAGATCGGTGCGCAAATCGAGAGCTCGGTTCAACCGCCCGGTCTGCTCGGGTGACATGTAAGCCAGGGTGCCTTCCAAATGTTCGGGATCGACCACGGAAGCGGCGGCTTCCGAGCGTTGTATCGCGCTGCCGAAGTCGATCAGTTTCACCGATCCTGTCTCCGGGTTCCAGATGATATTGGCGGGATTGATGTCGCGATGGATGATCTTTTGTTCGTGAACCACATTCAGGGTTCCGGCTATTTCCTTGGCCAGGCGCAGGAAGCGGGGCACCTGCATGCCGTGGATGGATTCGGTCTGATTGACGGCAATTCCGCCGTTATCTTCCATCTCGATGATCAGTCGTTTCTCCAGTTGATGCAACTTGAAAGCCCGGGGCGATCCCTTACCGTCCAGATGTTTGAGAATGCTGAATTCTCGTTTTAAGCGATTCAATTGATCGGCGGTCGGGTAGGCGGGTCGCAACGCTTTCAAGACCACGGGTCTGCCGTCTTCCTGTCTAAGAGCCCTGTAAACCCCGGTTATGGAACTCTCGTGGATGGGGTTCTTGGAACGGAAGCCTGGGATATCCATATTTTTGAAACCTGTGAATGAGCGATCAGGCGGACAAGTCGGCATCAACCCGGTGGGATCGGACGAATGGTAAGAACTGGTCTAAACGTTTTATCGGTCTGGAATTGGATTCCAAAAGACCGTTTTGTTAACGATGTTTCAGATGATTTCCCTGGGAATAAAGCCGCTTCCCAACACCGTTTTATTTGACAGAAGGTATGCGGGTAATTTCTGGAGTGGAGATGTTGTGTCATTGTTTGTTTATATGTCTTACATGGTTGGGAAGCGGCCTCACGGCGTCCGGATCGACCACGTCTGACCTCGAAAGCGCCGTCTCCGCGCGATTCAAGACCATCATACGCGATCCAAATGAGTTAAGGGCGTTTTTTCGCGCCATGCCCAAGGGCGCCGATTTGCACCTGCACTACCTGGGCGCCGACTATGCCGAAAATGTGATCGAGATCGGCGCCAGGAACGATTTGTGCGTCCACCCCAAAACCATGATGGTAGGGCCGGGCCCTTGCGCCGCGCCCTCCATCCCGCTCAACCTTGTCAAGCGGGATCAGGAATTGAACGACATGGTGGTGAAAGCGTTGTCCCTGCGCGGTTTCCAAGGCAATCTCGAGGCGCGACGTCAACACGTTCAAGAAGTTACCGATCGGCTGCGCGCCCTGATGATTGACAAAAGTACCCATCTGGCGAGTTTATGCCGACAGGCCGCCCGAGAAAACACATCCCTGATCGAGATCCTGCTGCGCGACGATGAAGCGGGCGTTATCTTGGAACAGCTCTCCATGGACCTAGATATGCGAGAGATGCCGGAAGAGCGTTGGGCACGCCTGGCCCCTTTGTTGAAAGACGTTCTCAAGGACACGGGGCGTCGCTTGAAACGCATGCAGCAACAAGCGGGGTTCAGACCGCCGAACGCGACGGCGCCCGGAATCAAGGCCGGCTTCCTCTACAGCATACCCAGAACCGTTTCGAACCGTCATTTCTTTGTTGAGGCCGCGTTTGCCTTCGCCCTGGCCGCGGAAAGTCCGGTGGTGGTCGGCGTCTCGCTGGGCGGCGATGAAGCCCATGTCAACGCCGTCGCCAACTTTTCCCGGCAGATGGTTATCCTGGCTTTTTTCCATGAAAAGTTTCCCTCGGTAAAACGCGCCTATCATGCCGGTGAACTGGCCCCCGGCAGGGTCTCGCCGGAACACCTGGGCACGCATATCGAAGAAACCTTTCGGGTTGCCGGGGCGGACCGGATCGGCCATGCAGCCGACATCGGTTCCGCCGACAAGATGCATCAACTGCTAACCGGCCTGGCCGCCAAGAAAACGGCCGTGGAAGTAGCCCTGACCGCCAACGAACAGTTGCTGGGATTGGCCGGCCCGGCGCATCCCCTGCCGCTGTTCGTGCGTTACAAGGTTCCGGTAGTCCTGACCGCGGATCGCCCCGGCATCTTTCGCACCGATTTAACCGAGCAATTCATCCTGGCCGCCACCCGCTATCCTCAACTGGGCTATAAAGATTTCAAACGGATGGTGCGCAACAGCTTGGAGTACAGTTTCCTGGAAGGTCAAAGCCTGTGGCCGAACGGAGACTACACGGAACCGGCCTGGTCCTTCCTGCCGGAAGCGGGCAACAAACCCAGCGAAGCATGTCGCCGTTTCCTGAAGGAAAACCCCAAGGCGGCAGCCCAGTGGAGGTTGGAAAAGGACTTGCGACGCTTCGAGGAATCCCAAGCCGGTCGAATCGCGGCCGAGCGAAATTAGCTTCCGGTCTCGCTATTACACCCGTCCCCTGTGCTATATTTGTACGATTTCTTAATGAAATAAAAATCAGGGAACATCAAATGCAACAATCCTACGATAGTTTTCGGTGCCTGGTGATTCTGGAATCTGAAGACGAACGCGCATGGCTGAGAGACCGCATGCAGGAAATGTTCGGCGGCAGCCTGGAGTTTTACGAGGCTGCCGATCGACTCTCCGCCGGTCATATGATCGACCGTCAGGGATTCCGCTTTCAGGTAATTATCTGTGATCCCCTGGAAGGCGATACAGCGCACCTGATAGAGTTGGTGCTTGCATTGCGTGAGTCGCACCCATGGTTGGTTTTTTTATTTTACACCAAGAGTAAAGACTGGCAGGAACAACGCAATCGTCGTTTCCCCGCTGAAACGGCGAAGCGGTTGGGCCACTTTTACAGCATGGACCGAACCAAAACCCGGGAATCATTGGACGACGACCTCTATAAAAGCTTGATGCTGTGCCGAAACACCTTCGAGAACTATTTAAAATCGCCGGATGTGACTAATCCTCCATTCCTGGCCGGAGACACCCGCTATGTGGGTCGGCTGGGCCAAACCCAGGTCTTGCTTTCGCGAACCGAGGAACCCTGGCGCTTGGAATGCGATGCCTTCGTCTTGCCGGTCAGTAAGACCGGAGAGTTCGGGTTTCTGGGCAGAAGCCTGACCGATCACCTCCCGGGAGGTATCAAAGACATTCTGCTTGAGCAGATCCAGGCCCATGTCCCCTTTGAAGCGCTGGAACCCAAGGTTTTAGGTAGCTTTGATTTGAACGGTCCCCATATAACTTTTATCGCCGCAACCCCGGGAGACAGCCAGGTCAACCCCATCGAGATGTCGACCGGCGCCATGCGGCAATGCTGTGGTCTGGCAAAGGAAAACTACATCGAAACCCTCATGCTTCCCGTAGTCGGCGGCGGTCAGGCAGATTGGGGTACGGAAAAGGTACTCCGACATTTTCTTGAAAGCGGCCTCGATGAGAGCATGCAATTGGGCCGAATTGTAACTCCCGTCTTGGATGGCGAGTTATTTCAGGCACTTGTGAGCGACCCGAATCTATTCTCTGCCGCTAAAGCAAAGTCCGACTCCCACGAGGAAGAGGATGAGGAAGCCCCGGCGCCGGCGCTTATACGCGGTCAACCGCCCGCCAATGATCGCGCCGAGGGCCCCGACCTTTTGGGTATCGATACCGAAATACGCGCCCTGGCCGATGCGATCGCTTTCAAAGATCTCAAGCCTCCCCTGGTTGTCGGTATTCTGGGCGGGTGGGGCACCGGAAAATCGTTCGCCATGCATCTATTGCAGGAGCGCTTGGGCGAGGTCCGCGCCACCGATCTCATCGAAAAAACCGTGAAAACCAAATCGGGTGAGCCGGGTGGAGAAAGCACCGAGTATCCCTATGTGGGCCACCTCTACCGGGTTCATTTCGACGCTTGGACCTACGCCAAATCCAACCTTTGGGCCAGTTTGATGCACAAGATCTTCACCGATCTGGATGCGCAGTTGAGCCTGGAAAAACAAATCCTGGAGATTTGGGAACAAACGCCGGATGTTCCCAAAACCAGCGGCATTGACCTTTGGGCCTTGTTGCCCGATGCAAGTCCCCGACGACGGAATGCACTGAAATCGAAAGCCGCGGGGGAGGAAATCCTCAAACTGGCGAGTCAAGGAAAACCCTTGGAAGCCTCCAGCCTTTGGGAACAACTGCGTGCTCGACGCAAAGAAGCACGTGAAGAAGTGGCACAGAGAATGCGACGGTTGGCTGATGACCGTCACGACTTTGAAACCGAGAAACAGCAATTGCTTGAATCCCTTGACCAAAAGGTCGAAGCCGGTGCGCGGCAAGCCGCCTGGAAACCTATAGCCGGTACCCTGATGGGCACGCTGGGCGTCGAATTGAAAAAGGTCGTCGACGAGAAGTTGAAGAAGCAGGATCTGGAACCCATTCCATTGAAAGAAATCTCCGAGAGCATCGGTAAATGGAAGAAATGTCAGAACCGGAATTGGGTGCCTTTTATTATCTTTGCCCTGGTGATTTCCCTGGTAGGCTACGCCCTGGATCATGCAGGTTGGTGGGAACATTTCGCCGGAGAAATAGGCGGCGTACTCACGGGCATTGGTTCTCTTGTTTATTGCTTCTACAACAACCTGGCCAAGGCCAACCAGTGGCTCGCCGACAAGTACGCCGAATATGAAGATCAGGTCAAAACCGAACGAGACCGGATCGATCGGGAACAAATTCTGGCCGGAGACGCGACACTCCAACGGAAACTGAGCAGCCTGATCGAACCCAAGGATGGGGAAACCGCGCCTGAACCCACAACTCTGACCGAGCTTGAAGCCCGGGCCGAGGAGCATTTCCGAACCCGAGAAATGGAAATAGAGGCACTTCAAATGGACGTGGGCATTACCGCACGTTGCCTCTCTATTCATGAGTTCGTCCGCAAGAAACTGGACAGCCGTTTCTACGATGACAAACTGGGTCTGCTGCACCAGGTACAAAAAGACCTGATCGAATTGACCGACGCACTGATGCCGCCCGATAGAGAGCCGGATAAAGAACTCTTCCCTCGTGGAGAACCCCGCATCTTTCTCATCATCGATGACCTGGACCGCTGTCCGCCCGACAAGGTGGTGGAAGTTTTGGAAGCCGTACAACTGCTGGTCAATACCAAGCTGTTTGTGGTCATTCTGGGAATGGACGTACGTTATGTGACCCGCGCCCTGGAAAAAACCTACAGGGAAATTCTGGTTCGAGACGGCGATCCCTCGGGGCTGGATTATATCGAGAAAATTATCCAAATTCCCTATCGCGTGCCACCCATCAGCGAGCAGGCCATGGAGAATTTCCTGGGCAAACAGGTCAAACTGTCCGAAAAGAAACCGGAGCCCGTGGAGGAGCCCGTCCAAAAAAGGACAAGGGGATTTTCCAAGGAAACCTTGGGCGGAGGTTTTGCCGAAGAGTTCGATGACGAATCATCGGAAACCCGGGATGAAACTCCTGAATCCATGGCTTTCTCCAAAGATCTTGGAGCTTTCAGTGCTGCGCCTGAGCCGGCGCCTCCTCCCTCTCCGGAAGATGTGCCGGCGGAGGCGTTTGACGAGACGCCCGGAGAAGACTTAATAGAAGCAGAAGAGCAGGTCTTTGAAGAAAGTACCGTCCTGGCGTCGGTGGAACCTGTGCCGACACGAGTCCAAGAATTTTCCCATTCAGAATTGGGTTGGCTGACCGTTGCCTGCAATGCAGCCGAGGTCAGCCCCAGAGCGGGAAAAAGACTGGTAAACGTTTTCAAACTGCTGCGCGTGATTTGGAACAAACGGGAACAAATGGGCTACCATCGCGAGGAAGGTGAGGAAACCCCCGAGGAAATGAGCGAGCGCGGCAAGGTGGTACCGGCCATGTTGATGTTGCTGTCACTCTCGGCCCAGCACCCCGAGATTATGCGAGGACTGCTGAAAAGTCTGGAACGTGCATGTTACGGCGGGGAAAGCGATGTTCGCTTGAAAGCTTTCCTCGGGAAATGTCTGGACGAACAAAGCAATCAAAATACGCGAGAGTGGAAGATGGTCCACGATGTGATACTTTCCGAATCATTTCCCGATCTGCCCCTGGACGATCTGGGCCCGGTCAACATGCGGCTGGTCAGTTCCTTCTCCTTTGTCGGCGAAGTAGGCCGGAACCCGCTGGAGTTGAACCACAACGAGGATGCTTGAAGATCGATGCGGTTTGGGTCGATTGACCTATCCGTCTCGTTGGAGTACCAGAAAGGTAATATCGTCATCGGTGGGACGGCCGTTGCCCCAACGATCTCCGGCTTGCATGAGGGCGTCCATCAAGGCATCGGGGCCGCGATCGGCGGATTGGGCCAGGACGTCGACAATTCGATCCAGGCCGAACATGTCGTCGGCCGGATCGAAACGCTCCATCAATCCGTCCGTCATCAACAACATCACATCGCCGGGGTGCATGCGCGTTTCCAAGGTCTGATAGGCAAATTTTGGAAGTACGCCCAGGGGGATGTTTTTAAGGTGTAACCGTTCTACGGTTTTGTCGGCCGCGCGATACACCAATGCGGGCGGCATTCCGCCCATCGATAGGATCAAGCGGTCTTCTTGAATCTGGATGATAGTCAGGGCCATGAACATATTCTGAAACTGCAATCGCTCCAAGGCCACGCTGATACTGGACAACATTTCGGCTGGGTCTTTGTGGCGAGCGTAGGCGGCAAACAGGCTTTTGGTCGCCACTACCATGTTCCCGGCGCGCAGGCCGTG
>JASJCB010000119.1 GCA_030066195.1 Acidobacteriota bacterium | reverse complement strand
AAACCCTTCGCCGTCATACAGATGTGCGTGAAGCCGTGGTCATCTGTCGCGATGAAAAGCGGGCAGGAAAACGCCTGCTGGGTTATGTCGTTTGTGACGGCGAACTTGCCGGCATGGACGAATCGATGGTAGAAGATAATCTACGGCGTCATCTCAACGCCGAATTACCTGAATACATGGTGCCGTCCGCCATTGTGAAACTGGACAACATGCCGCTGACCCCAAGCGGCAAATTAAACCGTTCCGCTTTGCCCGTACCGCAACGAAGCAAAGTCGGTGCTGAAACTGTCTTTGTTGCGCCCGGTTCCGGCCTGGAGCAACAAATAGCCGACATTTGGAAAGAGGCCCTGGACCTTGACATGGTGGGCGCCGACCAGAACTTCTTCGAGTTGGGCGGTCATTCCCTGCTGATGGTCAAGGTTCAAGAAAAGCTTCAAAAAGCGTTGGGACGCCAGGTTCCGATGGTGAAGCTTTTCGAATACCCGACCGTCCGAAGCCTTACCCGCTACCTGGAAGCCGACCGGCCGGAAATCGACGAAAAAGAGGGTGCTGCCCGTGGGGCCTCACGCCGAGAGGTCTTGAAAAAACGCCGGCGCAGGCGGCATGTGCGCCGAAACTGAAGGAGAAAAGAAGAATGAGTGAAGAGTACAAAAACGACGGTGTAGAGGAGATCGCGGTGATTGGTATGGCCGCGAGGGTTCCCGGCGCCAAAGATGTGCGTCAATTCTGGGAAAACCTCTCACAAGGCGTCGAATCGATCACTTTTTTCGACGATGCCGAACTGTCTCATATTGCCCCCGAGGTTTTGGAAAACCCCAACTATGTCAAAGCGAACGGGGTTCTGGGCGATATCGATCAATTCGATGCCTCCTTCTTCGATTTGACGCCCATGGAAGCCAAGCTCATGGACCCACAGCAGCGCCTCTTCCTGGAATGCTGCTGGCACGCCCTGGAAAATGCCGGCTACAACCCCGAAACCCACGGCAACGCCGTCGGTCTTTTCGGCGGCACCGGCAACAACAGCTATGTCCATCACCTGCTGGCCGATCCGCACCTGCTGGACAACGTGGGCCAGATGCAGTTGGCCATCGGCAACGGCAACGACCACTTCACACCGCGTGTGTCCTACCTGCTGAACCTTCGCGGTCCCAGCGTTCCCGTGCAAACGGCCTGCTCCACCTCCCTTGTTGCCGTTCACGTGGCTGTACAAAGTCTCATGAATTACGAGTGTGACATGGCCCTTGCCGGCGGTTGCTCCCTTTCCATACCCGAAAACAGCGGCTACACCTATGTGGAAGACAGCATTCTCTCGCCTGACGGCCACTGTCGCCCATTCGACGCGGACGCCAAGGGCACCGTGCGCGGCAGCGGCGTGGGCGTGGTTATGCTCAAACGTCTGGAAGACGCCCTCAACGACGGCGATCATATCCACGCGATCGTCAAGGGCTCCGCTATCAACAACGACGGCTCCGTAAAAATCGGCTACACCGCCCCTTCCGTTGAAGGCCAACGCCGCGTGGTTCAGGAAGCCCTGGCCGTTGCCGACATCGAACCCGAGACCATCAGCTATATCGAAACCCACGGTACCGCAACCTCCCTGGGCGATCCCATCGAAATCGAAGCCCTGAATCAGGCTTTCGGAGATGTGGGCGACAAACAGTTCTGCGCTTTGGGTTCGGTGAAGTCGAACGTGGGTCATCTGGACTCGGCCGCGGGCGTGGCCGGCTTCATCAAAGCCGTACTCTGTCTGGAGAACCGCAAGCTGGTGCCCAGTCTCCACTATAAGGCGCCCAATCCGCAGATCGATTTCGACTCCTCGCCTTTTTATGTCAATACGGAACTGCGCGATTGGACCTCCGACGACTCTCCCCGTCGCGCCGGCGTGAGTTCCTTCGGCATCGGCGGCACCAACGCTCACGTGATACTGGAAGAAGTCAATGAAGAAGATCTGACCGAGCGCTCCGGCGAATCTCGGGATCAACAGGTGCTAACCCTGTCCGCGGCAACCGCCGACGCCCTGGAAAACCGCCGTGCCGACCTGAAAACCTGGTTACAGGACAACCCCGACGCCGGCCTTGCCGACATAGCCTTCACCCTGAACGTCGGGCGCAAGGGCCTTGCCTGTCGTCAGTCCTTTGTGGCCGCCGGAATCGAGCAACTGAACGAGGCTCTGGATCGCACCGGCCATACAGTTCTTCCCAAGGACCGTAGTTCGGAAGCAGTTTTTGCCTTCCCGGGTCAGGGGACAGACTATCCGGACTTTGGAGCGGAACTTTATGAGAAGGAAGAGGTGTTCAGAGACGCGGTCAATCGCTGCTGTAAAATTTTGGAGCCCGAGATCAACCGCAACCTGGCCGATCTCATGTTCTCCGCCCCTGACAGCGCCGAACGCGACCAACTGCGCGAACCCGCCTACTGGCAACCCGCCCTGTTCGTTGTAGGCTATGCTTCGGCCCGTCTGTGGATGTCCTGGGGCATTCGACCGCGCGCTATGACCGGTCATAGTATCGGCGAATATGTTGCCGCTGTCCTTGCCGGTGTGCTTAGCTTGGAAGACGGACTGAAACTGATCGCTACCCGCGGCCGACTCACCGGAGATGTGCCCCGCGGCGCCATGACCGCGGTCATTCGTCCCGAGGAAGATCTGGCCGAGTTTATCACCGAACCCATCTCGCTGGCCGCCAAAAACGGCCCTTCGCTCTGCATTCTTTCCGGACCCACGGACGCCGTGGAGGAACTGGAAGCCAGACTGAAGGAAAAGAAATACCGCACAATCCGCCTGGGCTCCACGCACGCCTTTCACTCGTCTATGATAGAACCCATCATGGAGCCCCTGACCAAACTGGCCTCCGGCTTCAACCTGAGCGCACCCAAAATTCCTTACATCTCCAATGTCACCGGCACCTGGATGAGCGAACAGGACGCAACCGATCCCGCCTACTGGGCGCGTCACCTGCGGGGTACGGTGCGCTTCAGCGAGGGCCTGGAAACCCTTTTCGCCCAAGAGGGCCGCATCTTCATCGAGGCCGGTCCGGGCAAGGTGATGACCAACCTTGTCAAGAACCACGCGGAAAATAACAAACGTTTCCCCTCAATTGGTCATAGTAGTGACGATTACGGCGTTGCCCAAGTTATGGACGCGCTGGGTCGCGCCTGGTGCAACGGCGTAGGTCCCGACTGGGGCGCCTTCTACGGCGACGAACAGCGTTGCCGCCTGGCTCTTCCCACCTATCCGTTCGAACACAAGAGCTACTGGGTCGAGGGGCAGGGCATGTCTTCCCGCAAGGCTCAGATCGACCCGCTTGAAAACAAACTACCCAAGTCCGAGTGGTTTTACGTCCCCTCATGGCGAAAGACGCCGTACACAGGCCCCAATCTCACCGAGTCGCTGAAGGAGGACGCTAACTGGCTGTTCTACCTGGATGCGGGCGGCGAGGCCGAAGCTCTGGCAACTCGCCTGGAAGGCCTGGGACAGACCGTGGTCCGCGTGACCAACGGCGAAACCTATGAGCAGACCGATGACAACAACTTCATGATCAATCCGGCCAAGGCCGACGGTGTCGGCAATGTCATCAAAGCGCTGATTGCCGATGACCGCGCGCCCACCCAGGTGGTCTTCGCTCATTCGTTGAACCCGGAAATTCCCGGCACCCAGGACTATGACAACCTGGTTCGGTTGGCTCAGGCCCTGGCCATCGTGACCACGCCTTTCTTGCTGACCGTACTGACTCGCGGTGTGCAACAAGTGACCGAAAACGACCTTATTCGACCCGAACGCGCCCCGATCGTCGGCGCTACTCGCGTCATCCCCAAGGAGGTGGCGAGCGCTACCTGCAAAGCCGTCGACCTGCCCGCCGACAAACTGACCGACAAGCAGATGGACCGCCTGCTGGCCGAAATGTCGGCCAAATGGACCGATGACGAGGTGGTGCTGCGCGGTAGGGCCCGCTACGTGGAAGGCTACGACAAGCTGCCCGCCCAAACCGGCCCCGTACCGCGTAACTTCACCGGACCGGGCAAAATTCTACTGATCAACGGCTTGCAGGAAATCGGTTTTGCCCTGGCCGAGTACATTACCGGTAATGAGGCGGAAGTCGAGGTCGTGCTGCTGGATCGCGCCTTCTTCCCACCCGAAAACGATTGGGACGACTACCTGCGCGACCAAGGGGAGGATGACCCGGTCAGCCGCAAAATCGTCCGCTATCGCAATATGAACCGGACGCACGTCAAAGTCGCCACGGTCAATCCGTCTAACGGAAGCGCCATGCGTCGCTTCAAGGATGAGAACGGGCCCTTCCGAGCCATTTTCTTCCTGGACCCGCTGACCGATGCCGGCCTCATTCAAACAAAGTACCCTGAAAGCCCGTCACAACTGCTGGCCACCCGGCTGGTGGAACTACGTACGTTGGAGTCAATCACCGGCGACGAGGAAGCCGTAATCATCTTTACCGAAAACCAGGGTGAGAGCGGACTGGGCTTCATCGAGCAAGCAGCCTGCTTCCACTTCACCTACCGTTTCGTCAATGAGATGGTTTTCAAAAAGAACCTTCCCTACACCTGTATCGACTGGGGTACACGCGGTTGGGACGACTTGGTCTATGACGAGGACACGGCCGACCCTGTCCAGAAGAACCTCCTCCAGAAACGCCGTCTGTACGGCATGACCCCGGACGAGTGCATCGAAACCATGGAACGCCTGTTACCGTGGGAAGAACCGCGCACCTTGATTTCCACCCGCGAATACGATCCGGTCTTGGAGCAATTGCGCATGTTCACCGCGGCTTATTTCCAGGAGCAACTGCACAAAATGGGCGGTAGCGAAGTTCGCCAGGAACGTCCCGACCTGTCGACGGAATATAAGGAACCGACCACTGAGACGGAAAAATTCCTGGTGGAACAGTGGGAATACTTCTTCGGTGTGGATCAGATCGGCATCGACGACAACTTCTTCGAACTGGGCGGTCACTCGTTACTGGCGGTCCAGATGCTCAGCAAGGTCACCGAGCACATGGGCGTGGAGGTTCCGGTCCAGGAACTCTTCGAGCGACCCAGCATCGCCGAATTGGGCGTCTACCTGGACGAACAACTGCGCGGCGGCGTAGAGGACGACGAGATGGCGGCCCTGCTGGCGGAAATCGAAGGTCTGTCCGAGGATGAGGCGCTTTCCCTGCTGGAAGAAGAATCCTAAACCAAAACCTTCCGGGCCGGTCACGCGACCGGCCCGCATCTTTACAAAGTAACGCCTTCGACCAATTAGCCCCCACCATAGACGCATTCAAATTAAACTGGATGGAAGGTTACCATGACCTCTGAACTGGATAAACGCCTTGCCGGTCTAAGCCCGGAGAAACGGGCTCTTCTAGAAAAGAAACTGAAACAAAAGGCCGCGGAAAAGGCCATGGAAAAAGTGCGTAAGCAGCACATCCCCCCGCGTCAGGGCGAGGGTCCCTGGCCTGCTTCCATGGACCAGACCGCGCTTTGGTTCTTCCACCAGTTGGATCCCGATTTTTATGCCTACAATAACGGCCCCACAATCCACTTGCGCGGTAACCTGAAGATTCCTCTCTTTGAACAGGCGGCCACGGAACTGTTGCGCCGGCACGAGATCCTACGCACCGTCTTCTTCGAACGCGACGGCAAGCTTTACCAGCAACCGGTGAAGGACCCTACAATCCGTTGCCCTATCACCGATTTCAGCGGCGAACCCGAGGCAACCCGCATGGACCGCGCCCACGAGGAAATCACCCGACTTTTCCGCGAACCTTTCGACATGGGCGTCTTCCCGCTCATTCGTTTCCAGTTCATCAAATTAGACGAGGATGATTACCTGCTGCCGTTGGTGGCCCACCACGCCATTATCGACTGGTGGACCCTGAAACTGATCCCTCGTGAATTGCTGACCATCTACCAGGCCTTTGTCAACGGCATGCCCTCTCCGCTGCCGGAAATCCCGGTACAGTTTATCGACTATACTTTGTGGCGTAACAACTGGCTGGCATCGGCAGACTTCCAGAAACAGCTGAGTTACTGGTTGAAACAACTGGAGGGTGCGCCTCTGGTCATGGACCTGCCAACCGACCGACCCCGACCCGCCCAGCAGGATTTCTCGGGGGAACGACTCTACCGGCGCATGCCGCAAGAATTGTTGCAGGGCATTAGAAAAATAAACGTACGCAAAAATGCTTCCTCATTGATGACCTGTATGGCCGGCACCTTCGCCTTCCTCTACCGCTACTCCGGTCAAAAGGACCTGCTCATCGGTACGCCGACCACCGATCGTGAACGCAAGGAACTGGAGAACATGGCCGGCTACATGCTCAACATCCTGGTCATTCGAGCTGACTTGAGCGAAGACCCCACCTTCGCCGATTTCGTCGGTCAAATGAAAGGCACTATTCTCGATGCTTTGGCCAATAAAGAATTACCCTTCCGCATCCTGGTCGAAAAACTCAGCCCGGAGCGCGATCTTAGCCACATGCCCATCTACCAGGTCGACTTCAACCATGTTTCCATCGAGGGTCCGGTCTTCGAACGACACGATCGCGGCCAGTATGCCGGGCTTTCACTGCCGGGTTTCGAAATCAGCGGATACCCCATGGATCGCGGTATCTCCGACGTGGACCTGCAAATCAACTACGACGAGGGCATGCACGAGGGCCGCATCGTTATGGAATGGGCCTCGGCGCTGTTCGATTCGGCAACAGCCGAACATATGGGCGACCTGCTGGTGCGCCTGTTCACCAACCTCACCCGTAACCCCGACACCCCCATTTCCCAAGTCTCCTGGCTCGATGACGAAGAGAAGAAGAACCTGCTTGTCGCTTGGAACGGTAGTAAGAACAGTCGCCTGCCGGAACAATCCCTGAGCGAACTCTTCGCGGAAACGGCGGCAGCACACGCGGAGACCGTCGCCCTGGTCCACAACGGCCGGGAAACGACCTACTCGGATTTGAACGCCCGCACAAACCGCCTTGCCCGCTACCTCGCGGAACAAAACGTCACCCCGGGCGACCCGGTCGGCCTTTGCCTGGAAAAAGGCGTCGATTGGATTACCGCCATGTTGGCCATACTGCGCATCGGCGGCGCCTATGTGCCGGTCGATCCCGCCTACCCCAAGGACCGCATCGCTTTCATGATGGAAGACACCGGCATGTCAGTGCTGCTGACTCACCGGTCCGTGTTACCTCACCTGCCCGGGGAGATGCTTGCTAGCCGACACATTTTGGTTATGGACGAGGCCGAGGAAACCCTGTCCGCCTTCGACGCATCCAGCCTGCCCAACCGAGTTCCCTCCGCGGCAACCGCCTGCATCCTCTACACCTCCGGCACCATGGGCCGGCCCAAGGGCGTGCTGTTACCCCATCGCGGTATCACCCGTCTGGTCTACGATCACGCCTTTTTCGCGGGCAGGCCCGGGCAGGGCATGACACAAACCAGCAACATCGGCTTCGACGCTCACCTGTTCGAGGTCTTCGCAACCCTGTTGCATGGCTCCCGCCTGTGTATCGTGGACCGGGAAGCCCTACTGGAGCCGGCCGACCTCGTCGACCTGGTTGCAACTCAAAAGATTACGGCCATGTTCCTCACCACGGCCCTGCTCAACCAGTTTGCGCGCGACAAGCCGGAACTTTTCTCCGGCCTTGAATACCTCCTTTTCGGCGGTGAACGCGCCGAGCCCGAGGCGTTGCGCCGTATCCTGGCCGCCGGCGGTCCCAAGCGACTGCACAATATCTACGGCCCCACCGAGGGCAGCAGTTACACCACCTGGTACGCCGTCGACACCGTGGATGAAAACGCCCACCAGATCCCCATCGGCAAGCCCTTCGCCCATACCCGCGTCTATGTGCTGGACCCGGGCGGCCAATTGGCGCCGGTGGGTGTCATCGGCGAGTTGTGCATTGCGGGTGTTTCCCTTGCCGCGGGTTACCAGGGCGACCCGGCCAAAACAGCCGTAAAGTTCGCACCCAATCCCTACGCGCCCAAAGACGCGCCCGGCGATCGCATCTACCGCACCGGGGACTTGGTCAAACGCCTGCGCGACGGCAATCTTGTCTTCCACGGCCGTGCCGACAGCCAGGTCAAGCTACGCGGCTTCCGCATCGAACCAGGGGAGATCGAGACCGTGCTCAACGCTCACGAGGATGTTGGTGAAGCATTGGTACGCCTGCATGACAACGTCAACCGATTGGCAGCCTACGTGGTCCCGAAACAAGACCGCGACGTTGATACCGTCCAAGCTGCGGTCCTGCTCGACTATCTCGGCAAGCGCCTGCCGGAATACATGATCCCCGCGTCGATCACGGTGCTGGAAGCCTTCCCGCTGACCCCCAACGGCAAAATAGACACCAAGGCCTTGCCCGTACCCGGTACCGAAGCCGATAACGGCCTCATCACGGAGCCGCGCAACAAGAACGAACGTATCCTTGCCGAGATCTGGGCCGAAGCCCTAAACCTGCCCAAGGTGGGTATCCACGACAATTTCTTCGCTCTGGGCGGTGACTCCATCATGGGCATCCAAACCATCGCCGCGGCCAACCGCCGTGGTCTGGCCCTGAGCACCAAACACCTGTTCCGCTACCAGACCATTGCGGACCTTGCCGTGCACGCGAGCATGAAAACAGGTCTGCAAGCGGAGCAGGGCACGGTTACCGGCGAGGCGCCCCTATCGCCTATCCAACACCGGCACCTTTACGGAAACACGCGACCCGGCCCCTATTTCAATATGAGCATCAACCTGAGCGTATCGGAGATCCTGAACCCGAACATTCTCAAGCGATCCCTGGACCGCATCACGGCTCATCATGACGCCCTGCGCGCCCGCTTTGCGCCGGGAAGCCGGGTGCAACGCTTCGAAGGTTTGGAAGGAAAGCACTACGGTTTTCACCACATCGATCTCTCCGATCGCGAAAACCCGCTGCAAGCCCTTATCGAAGCGGCGCAAACGCGACAGGCCGAGGTAGATCAGGCCGACGGTCCCCTGATGCAAGTCACCCTGGCCGAGATGCCTGCCGGCCAATGTCAGCGACTGGTGATCACCACGCACCACCTGGTCTTCGACGGCGTCTCATCGCGCATCCTGGTCGAAGACCTGGAAACCGTTTACAGCGCCCTGGCAAGGAACGAAGAACCGGCCTTAATGCCCAAGACCACTTCTTGGAAACACTGGTGTGAACGGCTGCAAAATATAGCGACGGGCGAAGAGGTAACGGCCCAAATGCCCTGGTGGCTGGAACGCGTCAGCCGACCCGCCGCCCTTCTTCCCGTAATCCCCGACGCGCCCAAAACCGTTTCGACCACGCGTACGATCCATCTGACCTTGACCGAGGAAGAGACCAGCAAACTTTTGCAGCAGGTACCCTCGGCATACAACACCCGCATCGACGACGTATTGTTGTGCGCATTGGTGACCGCGGTTGCCGGAATTACGAAAAACGACAAACTGATCATCGCCATGGAGGGCCATGGCCGCGAAGACCTGTTCGACGATGTAGACATCACTCGCACGATCGGTTGGTTCACCGCCATGTACCCGGTCCTGTTGGACCTGCAAGGTAATACCGACTGCGGCAACGCCCTGAAAACTATCAAGGAACAACTCCGTCAGATCCCGCTCAAGGGCCTGGGCTACGGCCTGCTGCGTCACCTCAATGAGAATAAGCAACAACGCTTCGAGGACGAGTCCAAGCCCCAAATCAGCTTCAACTATCTGGGCCGATTCGGCGGCAGCGGCGGGCAGGGCGAGAGTCTGCTGTCCTTCACCGGGGACGGAGCGGGTTCGGATCAGCCCGCGGATGCGGAGCGCGCCTTCCCGCTGGAGATCGTCGCGGTCAGTGCTGAAGAGCGCATCAACCTGTTCTATAGCTACAGCGGGGAAATGCTGGATACGGCCCTTGTGGAAGACCTGGCTCACCGCCACCTAACAAAACTGCGCAACCTGATCGAACATTGCCTGCAACCGGGCGCGGGCGGGCGCACCCCTTCCGACTTCCCAATGGTGGAAATGACCCAAGCGGAAGTGGATCGCCTGCTTCTCGCCCATCCTCAAGTTGACGCGGTCTACCCTGCCATGGGATTACAGGCCGGTATGCTGTTCCACGCCGCCATGTCGCCCCATTCCACGGTCTACAAGCAGCAATTAAGCATGTTCCTGCCCGGCTCGCTGGATGTGGAATGCTACCAACAGGCCTGGCAGCAGGTCATCGACAGGCACGAGAGCCTGCGCACCCTGTTCGTGGAGAGCGACCGGGGTTTTCTGCAAGTAGTCTTGCATCGGTGGCAACCACCTTGGACCGTGTCCGCGGTCAACTCCCGCGACGAATTCAAAGCCCTGGCTCATACCCAGTTGATCGCCGAGCAACAACTCGACCGGGCGCCCGCGAGCCGCTTCGGCTTATATACGCAGGGCGATGAAGGCGCCTGGTTCCTATGGACGCACCACCATGTGAACCTGGACGGCTGGTCCATTCCGGTAATCATGGACGAGGTCAGCACCATCTACCTGGCCTTGAAACGCGGCGAGGCGGCCGCATTACCGCCCGCGATTCCCTATGAGGACTATGTCCGTTGGTTCCAAAGCCAGGACCCCCGACAAGCGGAGAACCACTGGCGCGTATTGTTGGAAGACTTCGACCAACCGACACTGCTGGCCCAAAAGCCGCCCGTAAAGGATGCGGTTGCCCAAGTCAAAACCATCGAGCAAACCCTGAACGAGAAGACCAGTGCCGACGTGGATGCCTTTGCACGCGCAAACGGCCTGACCATGAGCACGCTCTTCTCCGCTGTCTGGGCGCTGGCGCTGGGCCGCTACCTGAACCGCCGCGACGTGGTTTTCGGGGTCACCGGTTCGGGTCGTCCACCGGAACTTCAAGGCGTGGAGCGGCTTGTGGGTATGTTCCTGAACACACTGCCCATTCGCCTGAATCTGGACCCGACTCGACCTTTGTCTGACTGGTTGAAAGACGTGCAGCAACTCCAGGCTGAAGGCCGCCAATATGAATACAGCATCCTGCCCGACATCCAACAACTGGCCGATGTGGAACCCGCCGAATCCCTGTTCGACAGTATCGTGGTCTACGAGAACTATCCGGTGGACACCTCGCTGGGCGAGCGCTTCGGGGACGAGGGCATCGGCGAACTGGACCTGTTCGAAGAGAGCAACTACCCCATCTCGCTGCAATCGGGCCCGGGCCGTAACATTCTGCTGCGTATCCGCTACGATGCCGGCCGCTTCACCGATCAGTTCGCCGAATCCTTCCTGAAACACGTGGCGGCGCTTATGGCGAACTTGCCGAAGTATGCACAGGAAAACCTGGGCGACATACCCATGCTGACCGCGGAAGAAACCGCGGGGTTGCACGCACTGAGCGGTGGACGCATCGGCGACCCGGGCCGGGAAAGCCTGATCGACCGGTTCGCGTCCATAGCCGAAACCCATGCAGAGCAACCGGCCGTTATCGCGGGCGGCACGGAAACAACCTACGGTCAACTGGCCGTGCACGCCAACCGGATCGCTCATGCTTTAAGAGCAAGAGGCGTTCGAACCGGCCACACGGTTGCCGTGTGCCTGGAGGAAGATAATCCGGATTTGCCGGCCGCTTTCCTGGGCGTGCTCACCGCCGGGGCGGCGTATGTGCCGCTTGACGGCGAAATGCCGGAAGCCCGTCTGAGAACCATGATCGCCGCTGCGGCCCCGTTTTGCCTGATCGGCGGCGGAGCCCTGACCTTCCATCACGGTCTACCGGTCCTGCCGCGCTTGGACGAACTTGAGAATTACCCTGAAACTCGACCGCCGGTTACCCTGGACGCGAACCTACCCGCCTACATCATGTACACCTCCGGCTCTACCGGCAACCCCAAGGGCGTGGTTGTGCCCCATCGCGGCATTATCCGCCTTGTCTGCGACACCGGCTGGATTCAGTTCCAAGCTGACGACGTGGTGCTGCAAACCTCGATACCCACCTTCGATGCCGCCACTTTTGAGATCTGGGGCACCTTGTTGCACGGCGCCAAATTGGTCCTGATGTCCTCGCGGGATATCGAAAGCATCCCCGCAAGGGTTCTTTCGGAAGGCGTCACCGTTATCTACCTCAATGCTCAGCTGTTCAACCTGTTGGTGGACAGCGGCTTGCGGGAACGCGGCGCGTTGCGGCTGGTGATGACCGGCGGCGACGCGGCATCGCCGGGCCACGTGGCCCGTTTCCGCGAAGCCTTCCCGGGATTAACCTTGCTCAATGGCTACGGCCCCACGGAAAATACCACTTTTACAACCAGCTTCGACCTGGCCGCCTACCGGGGCCCCGACACGCCGATCGGACGACCGGTGACCAACACTTATGTGCGTGTGCTGGACGACACAATGAATCCCATGCCTCCGGCGGCAACCGGTGAACTAATGACCGGCGGGGACGGTCTGGCCTCGGGATATTTGAACGACCCGGCACTCACCGCACAAAAGTTCGTGCCCGACCCATTTGCAGACGAACCGGGCTCCCGACTCTACCGCACCGGTGATCTGGCCGCGTTCAGACCGGACGGCGTATTGGACTTCTACGGTCGCCGCGATCACCAGGTCAAGCTGCGCGGCTACCGCATCGAATTGGGAGAAATCGAGAAAGCCCTGCGCGACCTGCCGGGCGTGGCAGACGCCCTGGTGCGCATGAAAACATTCGATTCCGGCGACAAACGCCTGGTTGCCTGGGTATGTGGCCGCGACGATGATTCCGAGGGTGCCGCCCACGCCGTTCGCGAAGCGCTGACCGCACGCCTGCCCGAATACATGGTGCCGTCGGCCTTTGCCTTTTTGGATTCCCTGCCCATGAAGCCCAATGGTAAAATCGATATGGCGAGTCTACCCGATCCTGAAACGCCCGGAGCGGACTATACCGCACCGGAGACGCCTACCCAGGAAAGGATTGCCGCCGTTTGGTCCCGGCTGCTTGGTCTACCCCGTATCTCCATCACCGCAAACATCTTTGAACTGGGTGCGCATTCGTTGACGGCAACACGTGCGGTATCTATGCTGCGCAACGAATTCGACGTAGAACTCAAGCTGAAAACCCTGTTCGAATCACCGACGATTGCCGAGCAGGCAAAACTCATCGATCTCATGACCTGGAGCCGGGAAGCCCCCAATGATGAGGACGGCAGCGACGATATGCTAACAGGCGAAATATAGAATTCCAATCCGGCGTCGCACGCGCCGGGGCAACTCATAAACTTCAATAAGGATTTGGTTTTATATGACACTGGATTTGGATAAAAGACTGGCGGGCCTCAGCCCCGAAAAGAGAGCCCTTCTGGAGCGCAAGCTGAAACAGAAAGCGGCAGAAAAAGCCAGGGAGAAGGTACGCAAACAACATATCCCTCCTCGACAGGGTGAGGGACCCTGGCCGGCTTCCATGGACCAGACCGCTTTGTGGTTCTTCCACCAGGTCGATACCGAATTCTATGCCTATAACAACGGGCCCACCTTGCAGATCACCGGACCGTTAAACATTCCCGTGTTGGAATCTGCCGCCACGGAGTTGTTACGCCGCCACGAGATCCTGCGCACCATCTTCCACTACCGGGACGGCACGCTCTACCAGACCCCGGTGAAAGACCCCAAGGTGACCTGTCCCCTGCTGGACCTCAGCAATGAACCAGGTGAGACCTTGATAGACCGCGCCCACGAGGAAGTGACCCGGCTGTTCCGCGAGCCGTTCGACTTGGGTACCTTTCCGCTGATCCGCTTCAATTTGATCAAACTGGGCGAGGACGATTATCTGATGCCCCTGGTGGCCCACCATGCCATTATCGACTGGTGGACCCTGAAGCTGATCCCCAAGGAACTGCTAACCATCTACCACGCCTACCTGAATGGTCAGCCCTCTCCCCTACCCGAACTTCCTGTACAGTTTATCGACTACACCCTGTGGCGCAATAACTGGCTGGCCTCCGAAGACTTCCAGAAGCAGATGGACTACTGGCTGGACCAACTGAAGGGCGCGCCGCTGGTGCTGGACCTGCCCAAGGACCGCCCGCGTCCGACCCAACAGGACTTTACGGGTGAGCGCCTCTACCGCCGCATGCCCCAAGAGTTGTTGGAAGGCATCCGCCGCATCAATATCCGCATGAATGCTTCTTCGTTGATGACCTGCATGGCAGGCACGTTCGCCTTCCTTTCGCGTTATTCCGGCCAGAAGGACCTGTTGATCGGCACGCCGACCACCGATCGCGAGCGCAAAGAACTGGAGAACATGGCGGGCTATATGCTCAACGTGTTGATCGTCCGCGCCGACCTGACCGAAGATCCTACCTTCGCCGAATTCGTGGGGCAGATGAAACGCACCATCCTGGATGCTTTGGCGCACAAGGAACTCCCCTTCCGCATGTTGGTGGAAAAACTGAGCCCGGAACGCAACCTTGCCCACATGCCCATCTACCAGGTCGACTTCAACCACGTGGCCATCGATGGACCCGTATTCGAGACGCATAAAAAACAAGGTGCCGGTATTTCGTTGCCGGGTTACGAGGTCAATGCCTTCCCCATGGATCGCGGTATCTCGGACGTGGACCTGCAAATCAACTACGACGAGGGCTTGAACGAGGGCCGCATCGTCATGGAATGGGCGGCCGCCCTGTTCAACACGGATACGGCTGAACATATGGGCGACCTGCTGGTCCGTCTGTTCACCAATCTGACCCAAAACCCCGACACACCCATTTCCTGTATCTCCTGGCTCACCGAGGAGGAAAAACACGACCTGTTGGTGACCTGGAACGGCTCGGTATTTGATTATCCCCGCGACATTTCCATCGGCAACCTGACGGCACAACGGGCGGCGCAATCTCCCAAGGATATTGCCGTGGTGCACGGTGCAGAACAACTGAGCTTCGGTGAACTGAACACCAGGGCCGATCGCATCGCCGCCTACCTGATCGACCAGGGCATCGGCCTGTGTGATCCGGTGGGGCTGTGCCTGAACCAAGGTTTCGACTGGGTGGCGGCCATGTTGGGCATCCTGAGAGCCGGAGGCGCCTATGTGCCCCTGGATGCAACCTATCCCCAGGAGCGCATCTCCTACATGCTGGAAGACACCGGCATGACTACTCTCATCACCCATTCCGAGATGATGGACAGCCTGCCCGCCCATGAATTGAACTTCCTCAACCTGCTGGTTATGGACGAAGACGCGGACATGCTGGAAAGCTACGAGGCCGACGCGCCTGACATTACCGTGCCGGCCGAATCGCCCGCCTATATCATCTATACCTCCGGCACCACCGGGCAGCCCAAGGGTGTGGTGGTGCCTCATCGCGCCGTCGCCCGCCTGGTCTTCGATACGGAATACGTTGCGGTTACTCCCGGCGACGGCATAGCCCAAGCGTCCAACATCAGCTTCGACGCCCATGTCTTCGAGGTTTTTACCGCGCTTATTCACGGCGGACGCCTGTGTATCGTGGAAAAGGACACCTTCCTGAACGCGGAAGCGTTGGCCGCCCAAATTGCCGAGCAGAAGATCGTCACCATGTTCATGACCACGGCTTTGTTCAACCAGTTCGCCCGCGACAAGCCGGACCTGTTCGCCGATATGAAATACGTTCTCTTCGGCGGCGAGCGGGTAGACCCGGAGACCGTGCGCCGTATCCTGGAAAGCGGAGTTCCCAAAAATCTCCTACACGTCTACGGTCCCACTGAAACCACCACCTATGCCTCCTGGCACCCGGTCGAAGCAGTGGCCGAGGATGCCCACAACATCCCCATCGGCGGACCCATTGCCAACACCCGCATCTACCTGCTCGATCAAGGTATGGAATTGGCTCCCGTGGGCGTGGTGGGCGAGTTGTGCATTGCCGGTGACGCCCTGGCTCACGGCTACCACGGCGACGCGGCCAAAACCGCCGAGCGTTTCGTGCCCAATCCGTTCGCGCCGCAAGACAGGCCCGGCGACCGCATCTACCGCACCGGTGACCTGGTACGCCGCCTGCGCTCCGGCGCCATCGAATTCCACGGCCGCCGCGACAACCAGGTCAAGCTGCGCGGCTTCCGTATCGAATTGGGTGAAATCGAGACCGCCTTGACCCATCACGAGGCTGTCGCCGAGGCCCTGGCCATCATACGTCAAGACGAAAACAAGACGAAACGGATCTATGCCTATGTGTGTCCCCACAAAGGAGAGGAAACAAGCTCTATAGATGTCCCCGCGGTACGCGCCCACCTTACGGAGCGTCTGCCCGAGTACATGCTGCCCACGGCAGTGGTGGTATTGCAAGAATTTCCGCTGACCCCCAACGGCAAAATCGATCAACGCGCCCTGCCCGATCCCGATTTCCAGGCGGAAGCCTCCAAGTACACGGCCCCGCGCAACGAGGTGGAAACCAGGCTCTGCGAGATCTGGGCAGCCCTACTGAACCAGGACCGGGTAGGCATTCACGACAACTTCTTCGAACTGGGCGGCGACTCCATCCTGGGTATCCAGGCCGTGGCCGCCGCCAATCGCGCCGGCCTGCCGCTGAGCACCAAACACCTGTTCCAGTTCCAAACCATCGCCGAACTGGCCGAGCAGGTGGGCAGCGTCACCGCCGTGGTAGCCGAGCAGGGCACGATCACCGGCGAGGTTCCGCTGACGCCCATTCAGTCCTGGTTCCTGAACCGGGGCCGCAAATTCCCCCACCATTTCAACATCGGCATGCACCTGGAAGCCTCGCAAGCATTGAACCCCGAAACCTTGAAGCAGGCCTTGGAACGCGTCACCGCGCATCACGACGCGTTACGCATGCGCTTCCGAGACATAGACGGTGTCTGGCATCAAATCAATGATGATCTGGAGGGCAACCACTTCGGTTTCACCCACGCGGACATGTCGGGCGAAGTGCACCCGGTCGAAGCTCTTATCCAACTGGCGGACACCAAACAGTCCGCCCTGAACCTTGCCGACGGTCCGCTGGTCCAGGTCATCCTGGCCGAGATGGACCCCTCGCGCAAGCAGCGTTTGATCGTGATCGTGCATCACCTGGTCTTTGACGGCATCTCGTCTCGAGTCCTGATGGAAGACCTGGAAACCATCTACAAGGCTCTGGAGCAAGGCGCCGAACCCAGGCTCATGCCCAAGTCGACATCGTGGAAATACTGGGCAGAAAGAATGTCGGCCTTCGCCCGCTCCGAGGAGATTCTGGCCGAAATCCCCTGGTGGGAATCCCAAGTCAAAGGACCCGCCGCCGTCATTCCCTTCAACGCCGACGCCCCCAACACCGCCGGCAGCAGCCGCTCGATCTACGTGGGCTTGAATGAGGAAGAAACCCGTCAACTGCTGCAAGAGGTGCCATCGGTTTACAACACGCGCATCAACGACCTGCTGTTGTGTTCGCTGGCCATGGCGGTTGCCGAAAGCACCGGCACGAAACGCGTACGCATCGCCCTGGAAGGCCACGGTCGCGAGGAACTGTTCGACGATGTAGACTTCTCGCGCACCTTCGGATGGTTCACGGCCATGTTCCCGGTGCTGCTGGATCTGGAAGGCTTGGAAAACGACAGTGTCGTCTTGAAAGCTGTCAAAGAACAGATCCGCCGGATTCCGCGTAACGGCCTGGGTTACGGCCTGCTGCGTTGGGTCAACCCGGATGTGGGCGACAAACTGGAATACGAGGAATACCCGCAGTTGAACATCAACTACCTGGGTCAGTTCGGCGGCGGCTCGGGCGGCAGCGCCGGTCTGCTGGACTTCAGCACGGACACGGCCGGTCACGAACACGCACCCGGCGACGACCGCGGCTACCACTTCGAGATCGTAGGCGTAACCGTCAAAGACAAACTGAACCTGTTCTACAACTACAGCGGCGAAGTCATTGCAGAGGACGTCGCCCAAGATCTGGCCGATCGCCACATCGCAAAGCTGCGGCAACTGATCGCCCATTGCCTGGAACCGGGAACCGGCGGACGCACACCCTCCGACTTCCCCTATGTTTCACTAAGCCAGGCCATGGTGGACAAGCTGACGGTCGATTATCCGGACATGGAAGCCATCTATCCCGCCATGGGCTTGCAGGCCGGTATGTTGTTCCACAGCCTGATGGAGCCCGAATCCACGGTCTACAAACAGCAACTGAGCATGTTCCTGCCCGGTAAGCTGAATGTGGACAACTACCGCCGCGCCTGGCAACAGGTCATCGACCGCCACGAGAGCCTGCGCACCCTGTTTTTACAAACGGATCAGGGATTCCTGCAAATCGTGCTCAAAGACTTCGAACCGCATTGGACCCTGGGCGAGGTAGCCTCTCGCGATGACTTCCAAAAGATCCTGGCCGATAACCTGGCCGCGCCCATGGAACTGCACACCGCGCCCGCGAGCCGGTTCAGCCTCTACAGCCTGGGGGACAAGGGTCACTACTTCATCTGGAGCCACCACCACGTAAACCTGGACGGTTGGTCAATACCCATTGTTCTAGAAGAGGTCAGCGCCGGCTACCAGGCGCTGATGCAGGGCGTGGAGGCCGAATTACCCCCGGCAGCTTCCTGTGAAGACTACGTCCGCTGGTACCGCAAGCAGGACATGGACGAGGCCCGAGCCCACTGGCAAAAGCTGCTGGACGGTTACGAAGAGCCTACCCTCCTCGCTCAAAAACCGCCTGAGGCCGATAAAATCGCCCGGGTAGAAGCCGTCGAAACCACCCTTTCGGGGGACACGAGTTCGGTACTGGAACAATTCGCCCGCGCCAACGGCCTGACCATGAGCACCCTTTTCCAAGCATCATGGGCCCTGGCTTTGAGTCGTTACCTGGACCGCGACGATGTGGCCTTCGGCGTTACCGGTTCGGGCCGCCCGCCGGAACTCAAGGACGTGGAGCGATTAGTGGGTATGTTCCTGAACACGCTGCCCTTGCGCACCCGCCTGGAGCCGGACAAGCCGGTCCTCACCTGGCTGGAAGAACTGCAAGGGCTTCAGGTGGAGGGCCGCCAATTCGAATACAGCGTGTTGGCCGAGATACAGCAACTCGCGGATGTTCCCGCCGGTCAGCCCCTCTTCGACAGCATCGTGGTCTACGAGAACTATCCCGTGGACACCTCGCTGGGCGAACGTTTCGGCGGTGAAGGCATCGGCGATATGAACCTGTTCGAGGAAAGCAACTTCCCCATCACGCTGCAATCCGGCCCGGGCAAGCACGTGCTGCTGCGCATTCGCTACGACACCAACCGTTTTTCCGAAAGCTTTGTCAACGGCCTGTTGCAGCATGTGGCGGGCCTCATGTCGGAACTGCCCGTCGATCCCAATCGTCCGCTGGGCGCCCTGCCCATGTTGACAGCGGATCAGTTGACTGCCTTGCAATCCCTGGCCGGCGATACCTCCGATTATGCCCGTGATCGCGGTATTGTCGACCGCTTTGCCGACATCGTCGCGAAAGCGCCCGGTGATATCGCCCTGGTTTCGAACGGTCAACACACCACCTACGGCGAACTGGCGAACCGCGCCGGCCGGATCGCCCACCGGCTGCGCGCCATGGGCGTTCGCATCGGTCACACGGTCGCGGTCAGCCTGGCCGAGGACGACCCGGACCTGATCGCCGCCTTCCTGGGCATCCTCACTGCCGGCGCGGCCTACGTGCCGCTGGACCCGGAACTACCCGAGGCGCGCCTGAAATTGATGATTGACGACGCCGCGCCCACCTGCATCATAGGCGATCTCAACATAAACCACGGTCTACCCCCGGCTTCCCTGGAGGCGTTGGACGACCTACCGAACACACGACCGAGTGTGAAACTGGATGCGGATCTGCCGGCGTACATCATGTACACCTCCGGCTCCACCGGAACCCCCAAGGGCGTGGTTGTGCCCCATCGCGGCATCATTCGCCTTGTCTGCGACACCGAATGGATTCAGTTCCGAAATGACGATGTGGTGCTGCAAACCTCGATACCCGGCTTCGATGCCGCCACCTTTGAGATCTGGGGCGCCCTGTTACACGGAGCCAGGCTGGTACTGATGTCCTCGCGGGATATCGAAAACATCCCCGAACGCGTTCTGTCGGAAGGCGTCACCGTTATCTATCTCAATGCACAACTTTTCAACCTGATGGTGGACAGCGGCTTGCGGGAACGCGGAGCGTTGCGACTGGTGATGACCGGCGGCGACGCGGCATCGCCGGGCCACGTGGCTCGCTTCCGCGAAGCCTTCCCGGGATTGACCTTGCTGAACGGCTACGGTCCCACGGAAAACACCACCTTCACCACGACGTTCGAATTGAGCGCCTACTCCGAGACGGATACGCCCATCGGTCGTCCGGTCACCAACAGCACCGTATACGTGCTGGACCGGTACATGCGCCCGCTGCCGGTGGAAGTCGCGGGCGAACTGATGACCGGCGGCGACGGCCTGGCCTTGGGTTATCTGAACCGCCCGGCCCAAACCGCGGCAAGCTTCGTGCCCGACCCTTTCTCCAAGACGCCCGGGTCCAGGCTCTATCGAACCGGCGACCTGGCGTCGTTGCGGGCGAACGGCGTCCTGGATTTCCTGGGCCGTCGCGACCACCAGGTAAAGATTCGCGGTTTCCGCATCGAACTCGGCGAGATCGAGCAATGCCTGCGGGTGCAGCCGGGTGTTGAAGACGCCCTGGTACGGTTGCGCGTCACGGCCTCCGGCGACAAACGCCTGTTGGCATGGGTCGTCAAACCCGGTGCCGATGGTGACCGGGAAGAGGAAATCCGGACGCTACGCGACGCCCTGGCCGGAAAACTACCCGGCTACATGGTGCCCGCCGCCATCGCCCCGGTCGGTGCCTTACCGCTGAAGCCCAACGGCAAACTGGATATGGCCGCACTGCCCGACCCGGAGGATTCCGGCGACGATTACACGCCGCCCGAAACACCCACCCAGGAGACCGTGGCCGCCGTTTGGGCTCGGTTGCTGGAAGTACCGCGCATTTCGATCCACGCCAACTTCTTCGAAATGGGCGCCCACTCGCTCATGGCCACGCGCGCGGTCTCCATGCTGCGCTCCGCCCTGGACGTGCAACTGCCCATAAAAGCCCTCTTCGACGCACCGACCACCGAAAAACTGGCCCATTATATCGACCTCATGCTCTGGACACGCGACAGCGGACCCGAGGACGAGGAAGATGCGGATCAGAGCATGATGGAAGGTGAAATCTAGATCACTGCTTTCTTCTTGTAATGACAACCCCTTTGGGGTCTATGTTAGGATTCAATGCCTGAGAAAAAAATGGATGGTAGACTATCATGACTTCGGATTTGGAAAAAAGACTTGCCGGCTTAAGCCCCGAGAAACGCGCGCTTCTTGAAAAGAAAATGAAGCAACTGGCCGCTAAGAAAAGCAAAGCGACCAAGCATACCATTCCCCAGCGGACCGGTACCGGTCCCTGGCCCGCTTCATTGGACCAGACCGCCCTTTGGTTCTTTCACCAGTTGGACCCCGAAACCTATGCTTATAACAACGGCACGGGTATGCGTATTCGCGGGCCGCTTCAGGTGCCCGTCATCGTTCGAGCCGCTAATGAACTGGTTCGCCGTCATGAGGCGCTACGCACTACCTTTACCTATATCGACGGCAATCTGTACCAAAAGGTCACGCCGCACCTGGAAATCGACATGCCGGTCACCGACCTGCGCCATCTTTCCAAGGAAGAGGCAGAGAAACGCGCCTTCGAGTTGATTCCCGAAAAACTGCGCGAACCCTTCGACCTGAATACCGGTCCTTTGCTCTACCTGCCCCTGCTCCGCATTGACGATGAAGACTGGGTGATCGTGGTCATCATGCACCACGCCGTTACCGACTGGTGGTCGTTCAAACTATTCGTCCAGGAATTGCTGACCGTCTACCAGGCCTATCTCAACGGGCAACCCTCTCCCCTACCCGAACTGCCGATCCAATTCATCGACTATACCTTCTGGCGCAACGAATGGCTGAAGTCGGCGGATTTCGAAAACCAGATGAGCTACTGGCGCAAACAACTGGGAGGCGCCCCGCTGGTGCTGGACCTGCCCACCGACCGACCGCGCCCCGCCCAGCAGGATTTTCGCGGCAAGCGCCTCTACCGCTACCTGCCCAAGGAAGCCTTGGACGGTATCCGTCAGATGAACACCCGCCTCAAGGCCTCCTCGCTGATGACCTGCATGTCGGCTGCCTTTGCCTTCC
This sequence comes from Acidobacteriota bacterium, assembly GCA_030066195.1. GTDB lineage: Bacteria > Acidobacteriota > Holophagae > Acanthopleuribacterales > Acanthopleuribacteraceae > JASJCB01. Next base: position 7,739 of record JASJCB010000119.1, on the reverse strand, counting down.
TATATCGCGTGACCGGCGTCAACGACCTGCTGATCGGCACGCCGACCACCGACCGCGAAGCCAAGGAAATGGAGAACATGATCGGCTACCTGTTGAACGTGCTGATCATTCGCGCTCAAATCGCCGACAAGATGACCTTCGCCCAACTGGTGGAGCAGATGAAGCGCACCATCCTGGACGCGCTGGCCAACAAAGACCTGCCCTTCCGCATGCTGGCCGAGGAACTGAACCCCGAACGCGAACTGAGCCGCATGCCCATCTACCAGGTCGACTTCAACCACGTTTCCGAGGGCGGCCCGGTCTTCGAACAACACCAGCGCCAGGACTACGGCATGCGCCTTCCGGGTTATGAATTGGGCGGGGTGAACTACGATCGCGGCATCTCGGATGTCGATTTACAGATCAACTTTATCGAGGGCCTGGACAACCTGGAACTGATCATGGAATGGGCCGTCGCCCTGTTCGACGAAGAAACCGCCCACCATTTCGGGGACCTGATCCTGAACCTGATCGTGGGCATGACCCAAAACCCGGACACCCCCATCGACGAGATCGATATTCTGGGCGAGGAGCAACGCAACCGCCTGCTGATTGAGTGGAACGACGTAGCCTCCGATTTTCCCCGCGATGCATCGATCCCGGACCTGTTCGCCGAGCAGGTAGCGCGGTCTCCCCAAGCCGAGGCCGTCATCCACGGCGATACCTCGATTACTTATGCCGATCTGGCCGATCGCTCCTGGCAGTTGGCCAATTACCTGGTGGAGCAGGGCGTATTTGACAACGAGCCTGTCGGCCTGTGCCTGCCCCAGGGCATCGATTGGGTGACCGGTATGACGGCCGTTCTGGCCGCGGGCGGCAACTACGTGCCCATCGACGCCGATTACCCGCACGAGCGCATCGCCTACATGCTGCAAGATACCGGTATGACCACCCTGATCACGAATTCGGAAATGATCGAGAAGCTGCCGGCCATGGAGTTGAATTTCATCAACACCATCGTCCTGGACGAGGAAACCGACACCCTGGCCGAAATGGACAACAGCCGCCCCGAGGTCAACCTGCCGGCCGAGGGACTCGCCTACACCATCTATACCTCCGGCACGACCGGGCAACCCAAGGGCGTTCAGGTTCCCCAGCGAGCCGTTCTCCGCCTGGTATACGATCAGGAATATTGTAGGGTCGAACCCGGCAGCGGCGTCGGCCAGGCCTCCAATATCAGCTTCGACGCCCATGTCTTCGAGGTTTGGACGGCTCTGCTGCGCGGCGCGCGCCTCTGCATCATCGACAAAGACACCTATATCAACGCCGAGCAGTTGCACAAGCAAATCCAAGAACAGGGTATCGACGCCATGTTCATCACGACCGCCCTCTTCAACCAACACATGGCCACGCTGCCCGAACTGTTTCGCGGCATAAACTACCTTTTGGTCGGCGGAGAACGAGTGGATGTCAACGCGTTTCGCCGCTGCCTGCAACACGGCGCCCCCAAAAACCCGCGCCATGTCTACGGCCCCACCGAAACCACGACCTTCGCTCTTTGGAATCCCGCAACCACCGTCGATGACGAGGACTACACCGTACCCATCGGTCGCGGCATTGCCAATACGAAAGTCTATGTTCTGGATAAGGCGGATTATCCAGCTGCAATCGGCGTCATCGGCGAATTGTGCATCGGCGGACCGGGCCAGGCTCAGGGTTACCTGAACGCGCCCGGGTTGACGGCGTCTCGCTTCGTGCCCAACCCTTGCGCGGAAGAGGGCGAGGAGGGTTCACGACTCTATCGCACCGGCGACCTGGTGAAATGGCGACGCTCCGGCGTTATCGAGTTCATGGGTCGGCGCGACAACCAGGTCAAGGTGCGTGGTTTCCGCATCGAGTTGGGCGAAATCGAAACCGCTCTCACCGACCACGAATCGATCGACAAGGCAGTGGTGATTGTCCGTAAAAAGGAAGGCGCCAAACGCATCGTTGCCTACCTGCAACCGACCGGCGAGACCGACAGTGTCGACCTTCAGGTAGTCCGCGATCATCTGTTCCATAAACTGCCCGAATACATGCTGCCCGCGGCCTACGTGGTTATGGAAAGTTTCCCGCTGACGCCCAACGGGAAGCTGGACAAGCGGGCCCTGCCTGAACCCGAAACCAAAGTAGACCTGAAGACCTTCGAGGCGCCGCGCGACGATACCGAACAAAAACTGGCCGATGTCTGGTCGAGCGTCCTAGGGGTCGAAAAGGTAAGCATCCGCGACAATTTCTTCGACCTCGGCGGCGATTCCATCCTGGGCATCCAGGTCATTGCCGGCGCCAACCGCATGGGCCTGGAGCTAAGTACCAAAGACCTGTTCCAATACCAAACCATTGCCGAACTGTCGGAACACGTGGGCGCCGGTCGCCAGGTCGTTGCCGACCAAGGCGTGATTACCGGCGAAGCGCCGCTGACCCCCATCCAAACCTGGCTTTACGACGTCAAAAAACTCCCCGACCATTTCAATATCAGCTTGAACCTGAAACCGGAGCGGGACCTGGATATCGATATTTTGACGCGCGCCTTTGGAGAATTGGTCAAACACCACGACGCTCTGCGCATGCGGTTTCGCAAGAATGAAGACGGCGGATGGGTCCAGGTCAATGAAGATGTCGAGGGCAACCACCTTCAACTGGAAACCCTGGACTTGAGCGGGGAAAACGATCCGGTTTCGGCTCTCGATGCGGTCTGTTCCAAAAAACAGGCCTCACTGAGCCTTTCCGAAGGACCCGTTACCCGCGTGCTCTATGTGGATTTGGGCGCTGAACACGGCCGGCGCCTGGTGATCATGGTCCACCACATGATCTTCGACGGCATTTCCGTTCGCGTTATGTTGGAAGACCTGGAATCCTTGTACACGCACCTGGAAAAGGGCGAGGAACCCAGGCTCATGCCCAAATCGACATCTTGGAAATACTGGTGCGAACGGCTGGCAGAGCACGCCTCGGCGCCGGAAACCCTGGCAGAGTTATCCTATTGGCAATCCGCGGCCGAGAAAGTATCTCCGATTATCCCCGTCGACTTCCCGGATACCGTCGATACCTGCGCCGGAACCGAAACGATCAGCATGCTTTTAACCGCCGAACAAACCAGGGCTCTGCTGAAAGACGTTCCCTCGGTCTACAATACCCGCATCAATGATGTCTTGCTGACCGCTTTAGCCCTGGCGACGGTCGAGTATACCGGCGCACCGACCGTGCCCATCGCCCTGGAAGGGCATGGGCGCGAGGAAATTTTCGATGATGTGGACTTCTCGCGGACCATGGGCTGGTTTACCTGCATGTTCCCACTCGTGCTTACCCTTGAAGAATCGGAACGAACCCCGGGCGCGGCCCTCAAGGCAATCAAGGAACAAATCCGGGCGGTGCCGCGTAACGGTATCGGTTACGGCCTGCTGCGATTTATCAACCCCGAAACGGGCAAAGACCTGGATGTCCTGAATATGCTGCAACTGAATTTCAACTACCTGGGTCAATTCGACGCCGACGGCAGTCAATCCACCCTATTTTCATTCAGCCGTGAGAGTACCGGTCCTGAACATGCGCCCGAGGATACCCGGGGTTTTCACTTCGAAATCGTAGGTGCGGTTCTGGAAGGCCGCCTGAGCATCGGCTGGAACTACAGCAGTCAAAAACTCAAGCGGGAAAACGTACAAAAGCTGGCCGATCTCAATCACAAATGGTTGACGGCGATCCTGGAGCACTGCCTGTCCGAAGAGGCCGGCGGCCGCACCCCGTCCGACTATCCCTATGTTTCCCTGTCGCAAGAGCAGGTGGATCAACTGCACGAACGCTATCCCAACCTGGAAAATATCTATCCCGCGGTTCCCCTCCAGGCGGGCATGCTGTTCCACACCTTTATGGAGCCGGAATCCTTAACCTACAGGGAACAAATGGACCTGGGCCTTTCCGGTGATTTGAATGTGGAAGTCTATCAACGCTCCTGGGCCAAACTCTTCGAGCGGCACGAGGCCTTGCGCTCCGTTTATGTGCAGCATGAGACCGGCTTTCTCCAGGTCATTCTGGATGCTTACGAACCGGACCTTCGTATGATGGAAGCCGACTCCCCGGAAGCATTGGAGCGCATCAAAGAGGAAGAGCTGACCGCGCCCGTTCATTTGGATGCAGAGCCTCTCAACCGCCTGGTTCTCGTGAAATACCAGGATTTCTACAGAATGATCTGGACCTTCCACCATACGGCCCTCGACGGTTGGTCCACCAGCCTCGCCATGACCGAAATGAAGAAACTCTACGCGGCCGGCCTCCAAAAGATCGAGCCCGACCTCTATCCGCCCGCCCCTTACGAAAACTACATTCGCTGGCTTCAGGCCCAAGATCCGGCGGACGCACGCGCCTACTGGGAAGAACAGTTCAAAGGATTCGACGACGCCACCCTGCTGGCGTTTCCTGAACCGGCCGGACGCGAGCAGGTGCGACATCTCCTCGTCGATAGACGCCTGACCCTCGAGGAAACCGAAGCCCTCGAGTCCTTTGCGCGTGAGCACGCCCTGACCGTGGGCACCTTGGTCACCGGCGCCTGGGCCCTGCTGCTGAGCCGCTACACGGGTCGCGATGACGTGGCCTTCGGCGTCACGGGCTCGGGCCGTCCCCCCTCTCTTCGCGACGTGGAAAAACTTATCGGTTTGTTCATCAACACCCTGCCTCTGCGCCTGCGGATACAGCCGGGAATGAAGGTCAAGGAGTGGTTGACCGGTCTCCAGGAAACTCAGGTTGCGGGTCGCGACTTTGAATACAGCACCCTAGCCGATGTCCAGCGTTTCAGCGAAGTCGAAGCCGGACAACCCATGTTCGACAGCATGATGGTTTTCGAAAACTTCCCCATCGATGACGACGCGGTCGAAAGTTTCGGCGGCGTGGGTCACCTGAGCATGTTCGAACAAACCAACTACCCCGTTACCTTTATTTCGGGCCCCGCCGAACGCTTGAAACTGCGGTTCCGCTTCGATGCGGATCGGCTCCCCGCGCATCTGCCCGAACAGATGCCGGACCACATGGTCAAACTCCTGGTAGACCTGGTGCAAGACCCGAATCGGGACATCACCCAACTGACCATGCTGCGAGACGCCGATCGGAATCAATTGGACGTTTGGTCCGGGGATACCACCGAGTATCCGCGCGAAAAGACTGTTCCTCAATTATTCGAAGAGTTGGCGCGCACCGAGGGCGACAAACCCGCCCTCACCTCCCCCGCCGGCAACACTTCCTATGCCGACCTGAATGCGCGAGCCAACCGGATGGCGCACCATATGCCGGCTCAAGGCGTCGGCGCGGGCAGCATGGTCGGTATTTGCTGCGCCGAGGACAACCCCGATATGATCGCGGCCATCCTGGCCGTGCTGAAAACCGGGGCCGCCTATGTGCCGCTGGACAGCAACCTGCCCGAGGAGCGTTTGCGCTTCATCATCGGCGACGCGGGCATCGCCTTCCTGGTCACGGAAACGGGCCGCCTGAACTTCGACCACGGTATCGCCGCCGTGCTTAACCTGGACGGAGACCTGCCCGGCAACCTGCCCGATACCAACCCGAATCGGCCGGGTCACCCGCTGCAACCGGCCTATGTCATGTACACATCCGGTTCGACCGGACGACCCAAGGGCGTGGTGGCGCCGCACCGTGCGATCGTTCGCCTGGTGCGCAACACCAACTATGTGGAACTGGGGCCGGACAAAGTGCTGCTCCAAGGCTCCGTACCCTCCTTCGACGCCTCCACCTTCGAAATCTGGGGCGCCCTGCTGAACGGCGGACGCCTGGTACTGATGAACTCCGCCGAGGTCGATCACATCCCCGACATCGTGACCAGGGAAGGAGTCACCACCGCCTGGCTGACCTCACAATTGTTCAACCTGATGGTGGACAGCAGCCTGGACCGCATCGGCGGTATCCAGGAACTGCTGGTGGGCGGCGACGTGATCTCCGTGCCGCATATGCAGAAGTTCAAGGAGGCCCATCCCGAGGTCACCCTGATCAACGGCTATGGCCCCACCGAAAACACCACCTTCACATGCTGCTTCAACCTGAGTCGGCACGATCAGGCCTCCACCCCCATCGGCCGCCCCATTGCCAACACCACGGCGTATATTCTGGATGCCGGCCTGAACCGCATGCCGGCGGGAATGCCGGGCGAACTCTTCATGGGTGGCGACGGCCTGGCTCAGGGTTATCTGAACAGCCCGGCGCTCACTGCCGAACGCTTCGTACCCAATCCCCTGGCCGGTGATGCCGATGCGGGTTCCCGACTGTACCGCTCGGGTGACCTGGTGCGCTTTGCCGCCGACGGCGTCATCGAATTCATGGGTCGCCGCGATAACCAGGTAAAAATCCGCGGCTTCCGCATCGAACTGGGTGAAATCGAACACGCCCTGCGCGCCCTGGAGGCGAACCAAGATGCGGTCGTACGCGCGGTAACCATGGCCTCCGGCGATAAACGCCTGGTTGCCTGGGTACAGCGTGAGGTAGCCGAGGAAGCCCGTACCGAGGTCTCCAACGAAATCCGCACGGACCTGGCCAGGAGCCTGCCGGACTACATGCTGCCGGTCAACTACGTCTTTATGGATCAGTTCCCGCTGAAAGCCAGCGGCAAAATCGACTTCAAGGCTCTGCCCGATGTAGAATTGAGCGCCCATGAATACGTGGCCCCGCGCAACGAGATTGAGCAGGCGATTTGCGACATCTGGTGCGAGCTGCTGGAGTTGGAACGGGTGGGCATCCACGACAACTTCTTCGAACTGGGCGCGCACTCGCTGACGGTTACCCGCGCGGTTTCCATGCTGCGCGTGAAACTGGAAGTAGACGTGCCCATCAAGGCCCTCTTCGAGGCGCCCACGGCAGAGGATCTGGGCCGCTATATCGAGGTCATCCAATGGTCGCGACCGCCCGAGGAAGACGGCGAGTACCTGGACGACGACGAAGAGGAAGGCGAAATCTAATAGCCGGGGCGGCGGCCACCCGCCGCCCTTATTCGCCGAAGCGGAACCTTTGGAGGGAGATGAGCGTAAGAAGACTTACGGCTTCTACTCACTCATGGGCGCGTGTGCTCTACGACGCCCGGCCTTCCATCTATACTCATGAGGTTTCGCAATGAATCAGAAGTCGATCGTGCCCATCGCTATACTCTTGATGCTGCTGGGTCTGGCCGCTGTCGGTTACAGTAATTGGGCCTTCAATCAAACCTATAACCCCGACCCGGCTACAGCCCCGGAAGCTTTTTATCATCCTTACCACACCATTTTCGTACCCTTGATGAAAAATGCGGGTAACGATCCGCAATCTGTAGCCCGCGGCATGGGCATCGCAATTTCGACACTGTTCTACGGCGGCATTTTGCCGGCCGTTGCGGGCGGCGCCACTCTATTCGTATCCAAATTGAAACGCGCGAAATGAGCTGACCCGGTGCCCGGGCCGCCTATCCTTATTCACTCGCAAATCACCCGGTGCCCGGGCCGCCCGTCTTTTTTCAGAGAAAATCTACCCGGTGCCCGGGCCACCCTTCTTTTTTCAGAGGAAATCTACCCGGTGCCCGGGCCGCCTATCCTTTTTCAGAGGAAATCTACCGGGTGTCCGGGCCACCCTTCCTTTTTCAGAGGAAATCTACCCGGTGCCCGGGCCGCCTATCCTTTTTCAGAGGAAATCTACCCGGTGCCCGGGCCACCCTTCTTTTTTCAGAGGAAATCTACCCGGTGCCCGGGCCGCCTATC
>JASJCB010000025.1 GCA_030066195.1 Acidobacteriota bacterium | reverse complement strand
TCAGCAGGCTCCATACGGCCCCGCCCGTCATGTTTTCCAAAACGATATTGGTTTCCAGTTCCTTGTGCACCGGGTCGCCGCGCAGAAGCATTTCCAAATCTTCCTTCAGAATGCCGTCGTCGCTTAAGGCCAGATCGCGAATCATGCGGTTATCGCTTGTATTCACCCAATAAGCGCCGGCCGTTGCATTTGGAAACCTGGCGTGGTGGGTGTATTGCATGATGGACCAGGGGTTATAGATCGTATGGGAACCGAAGCGATAGCCGTTGTACCAGTTGCGAACCTCTTCTTTCTTATATGACAGTTCAAAATCATCGAGGACGCCGGTGACCTCCTCTTCCGTGAATCCGAAATGGTTCGAGAATTCCTCTTCCAATATGGTCGACACGCTCAGATTGTTGAAGCCGGAGAAGATCGATTCCTTGGCCACGCGCAGGATACCGGTCAAGACGCCCTTTTCCAAATGACTGTTATCCTTGAAACCACCGCTGAGCAAGTTGCGCATAAATCCGATGATCCGGTCGTAATACCCATAGCGCAAACCGGCATGAATAGGGGCATCGTATTCATCAACCAGCACGATGGGTTTTTTGCCGACACCCCGGTGAATCAGTTCGGTGAGCAGGGCCAGGGCGTCCTGGAGGTCGATGCCGTCGGCAGTCCCGGCCTGAATCTGATCGACGGAGGTTTTGTCGACGCCCCTGGGTTCAGCGCGACGGATGACCTCATCATGGGCCAGGAATAGTTTCCCCAATATTTTGGCCATGGCGCGTCTGCATTTCTCGAAGGTTTCGTACTTCACATCTTTAAAGGTTATGAAGACTGTAGGGTACTGACCCCGGCGGGTCATGACATCCTGTTGCCCGCAAACAGCCAGGCCGTTGAACAGATCGGCATTGGTCGGGTCGCTGTCGTCGAAGAAGTATTGCAGCATGGACATATTGAGTGTTTTGCCGAACCGTCTGGGTCGCGGCAGCAGGATTACCTTGGCGCCGCTTTGCATGATATCGGCGATAAGCATGGACTTATCTACGAAGTAATAATTTTCCGTGCGTAACTCTTTAAAGTCGGAAATGCCTAGAGGAATTCGCCGTACCAAATCAGCCTCCCGTGATCATCATATCAGGATGCCGGAGGAGGGTGGTTGGGAAATCAACGGTACGGTCTCACACCTTGGATGATTGGAGAACGGCTTCCCGTGTTCGGATCTACACCCGGTTCGATTTTCCGTTGTCGGGAATCGTGCAGCCCGGGCAGTCGTTGCGTTGCCAGCTTTGGACGCGGCCCTGATGGTCCATTTGGAAGGTGCAACATTCCATCAGTTCTTTCGCAAGCAGTTTGCGTCCGCGCTGGACCCGAGACTTGGCGCCGGAAACCGAGAGGCCCAGCGCGTCGGCCACCTCCTGCATGCTCTTGCCCTCCAGGTCTGCCAGCCTGACCGCTTCTCCATATTTGGGCGGGATGGCTGCTGCGAAACCATGCAGCCAACCGGCGGCGATCTGTTCCGATTCTCGGACCTCGAAGCGATCGTAGTCCGGTTGCTCCACCTCCAGGGGAACGGGGCGCGAGGAATGTTTCCGCCGGTAATCGGTGATCAGGTTGCGGACAACGGTGAAGAGCCAGGGCGCGGGATTGCGCCCTTCAGGGATGCCGTGATGGTGGACGCGGAGAAAGGTTTCCTGCAAGAGATCCTCAACATCTCCCGGATCAGGAACCTTACGTGCGATGTAGTTGTGCAGCGTGTTGCCGAAGTCGGCCCAGACCGCTTCCGTGTCCATGATCACCCCGGACAGCAGGATTCCTGTTTCGCCGGTGCGGCCTCTTCCGGCGCGGCACAGCAAACGCCCGCCTTCGACATGGCGCCCTGGTTGGGCCTGACCGTGCCCTCGCCCAGGACCACGAAGAACTCCACCATATTCCCATCGGGATCGGTTAGCCAGAACTTCTCCTGGCGGGCGTAGCAGCAGTCGGTATCCTTTTCCTCATAGGCGATCAATCCTTTGGCGGACAGGCGCTCACGCTGAGCAGCCAGGAGTTCGGTGTTCTGTAATTGGATGCCCATGTGGGAGAGGGTTCCGCCTTTGGTACGCGTGCTGTCGACCTTCTCCATGGTCAGGTTCAGCGACGGCAGTTCGGCTTCGAACTTGGCGTAATCATCGCGCAGTTTGGTCGGACCGTGGTCGAAAACTTCAGTGTAGAAAGCAACGGAAGCGTCCAGATCCGCTACATGCAAAGCCAGGTGAAAGCGGGCGGGTCCGGCGAAGGTGTTCGGCGTGGGGGTGGTCATGTCGTCCTCCTTGTGAGTGGATCGTTTGCTCGATCTCAACCATATAACGGAAAGAGGCCGATTCGGACGCAAAATTTCTCGTTTTGCGTCTCGCGATGTGGGCGCAGATGGATGAAGCGGGGGATGAATCAAGTTGAAAGGCCCGACTGAGCCGGGCCTTTCATTACTTATTCAGGACAAGGCTGAGTGGTCGTTTGAATCAGGTCCGCCAGGTTTGTTTGAGCGGGCCAGTCCTGGACGGCCTGTTGGAAACCGGCGTCTTCCGTCCAGAGGCAGTATGAGTGATGCCTGCCTACCTCGGGACCGTTTTCGAAACCCAACAACACGTCGTTATCGTCGGCGGCAGGATACATCGTCCTGCTCCGGGCAATGGAAGACTGAAAGACGGGCTGGGTCGGGTTTGAAATGTCGATGAATTCTACACCCTTTCTCTGGTAGCCGTTGACCAGCCAATCGTTCGTCACCGCCAGGTTGGTGTTTTCGTCAAAGTTGGTGTAGGTATTCACCACCATCGGCATAGCCGGGTCGGTAACATCGATGACCTTGATATCGGAAGGTGTAGAAACATAAAGCGTATTCCCTTTGAGGGCCAGGTCGTTAAAACCCGCGGCATCGGGTAGGGTGGTGATGAAGGCGGGCGCGGCGGGATTGCTGAGGTCGTAGGTATGAAGACCGGAGGCGCCCACGATATAACCCACACCGTCACGCACGATCAAGTTGCGAACATCATCCGAGGGCAGGACGATTTCCGTAACAAAAGCCCGAGCGCCCTGAACATTGACGATGGAGATGCGGTCCATTGAATGGATCAGGTAGGCAAAGCCGTCGGCAACTTGCACATGACGGGGTCCCGGCAACGTCAAGGGCACATCTCCCAGTTCTTGGATCATGGCCGGATCGCTGATGTCGAAAATGCGCAGGCCGTGATCCAGATCGGCCAGGTAAGCTGTTCCCGATTGGATGAAGGTTTCGGCGATGGTCGCGCCGTCAATCGCGAAAGATGCCTTCTCTTCAATTTTATTCCCGGACGACACATCCAACACATACAAGCGCTCGTTTTCCATGGAAACCAACGCCTGACCGTCGTCCCTGGACACATAGGTCAAGTCGCCGTTGCTGTGATCGTAAACCCGCACCGGATTGTCGGGATCGGCCAGGGAAAGCACGGTAAGACGATCGAAACTGGAGATGAATAAGAAACCGTCCTGAGCAACCATGTCCCCTTGATTGACATTGGTCAGCCCCGAAACCGTGGCGGTAATGGAAGCCGGATCGGTGATATCTAGAACTTCTATGCTGGATGAACCTCTGCGATAGAGTCGGTTCCCCATTGCCGCCATGCTCCAGCCGGTGACACCTCCGGGAAAATCCGAACTCACCGGATTATCATATTCGGTAAGGTCATAGATGTACACTGAACCGTTATCCACATAGGCCGTATTGCCCACCAGTTCCAACTGCCCCGGCGATATAATAATATTGCCGAAAACGGGATTGCTCAGGTCGGTCATGTCGTAGGTTACCCAGAAATTGCCTTGGAGACCCACGCCCAAAGTGCCTTCTACCTTGAAATCCCGGTGTCTGGCGGGCATCACGGTCAGCAATTGCGGTGCGGCGATATTGGTAATGTCGAAAATGGATGTTTCGAAATCGTCGGATAGAAACAACAGGTTGTCGTCAAAGGAAACATAGCGACATTCGATATCGTGACCGAACCGTCCTACTTTCCTCAGCTTGCCGGCCATATCGGTTTCGTAGACGATGACGCCCGCCTCGGTTCCCAGGAAGGCGTGACCGCCGCCCGCGGTCCAATCCAGGAAGGCTACCTGGAGGTAGAGTTGATCGGTTTTCCTGGGATTTGCCGGATCGGTAATGTCGAAGGTTTCTAAAATATCGAAATCACTGATGACGTAACTTACGCTACCGGAAGGCTTCCAGTCCCTCCAATGTCCGGTACGCCAGGTATTGGACCGACTCACCGCGGTCATGCGCGAAGCGGCCCGGTGGTCCGGCGCAGACTGGTTTACGTTGGTGGATGGACTATTTATGTCGGCGGCCTTGTAGCCGGTCAGGCAGAACATCAGCAATATGAGTAACGATAAAGGCTTGAACATACGAATCTCCATTTCGTGTAGGGTATCCAAAGCGGCCGGCGGGGGACCGATAAACAGCGGAAAAGCAATTGCCCCGGATCAGGGGCCCGCCTATGGCAATCCTTTATTTTGTAAAAAGTTGACTCGATTTGCAATATCTAATGCTGTTCGACCGATCGCTCAGGGAAAGAGAAAAGCGTTGTTCAGTCTCAGCCTTGACTAGAGTAATCGCCGCGGGAAGCTGACAGTCAAGGCGCTCCGAACGATGTTACCTTTTTGAAAAAGGCGTGTCGGCTTGCCAGAGCCAATGGCTCCAGGAATCGTTGACCGCGCCCAACAACACGGTGTCTTCATCCGGGAAGGCAAAATAGTACAGCCATAATCGGCCCGGGATTGTTTTGAAACGCGGGCCCTTCCCGAAAAAACCGGCCCGGCTGAGGGTCTTTCCGGTTCTGGGGTTTATTCGGTACAACATCCCCCGGCATAGCGTATAGACCATGCCGTTGAACACCTTGAAGTCATAGAAAAGCGGCGGGGGAATATCGAATTTGTTCTTACGCCGATGGTTCCGATACTGTTCGACGTGGAGATCGATCTCCTCTCCCTCCAACTGATGTTGGGCGATCACCTGGAAATTGCGGTCGAAAACCATTAGCAAAGGCTGATACTTGAACAGGCAATACCAGGTTTCGTCAGCCTCGGCCCAATAGGCATCGTTAACGGCGGGGTTCTGCCTGTACAACTGCTGATCACTGAAAGCGGTGGGAATAAACCTTTTGACTTCCCCGTCATAGCCGTACACCGCCGCCATGACCTGATAATCAGCCTCCACGGGGATCACAACGGCGTCACGGGTAAAGGCCAATGTCTTCGGATTACGATGCAGCCCTCCCTGACGATTGTAATTCTGGATGCGGAACCGGTGCAGCAATTCGCCGTTCTCGTAATAAAGCAGGGAATTCATATTTCCATGGACGGCCCAAAGCCCGTAATCCCGAACACCGATACTGATACTCTGCCGACCCAACTCACCGGGACCCGGCCCGGGTCGACCGATGCGCCTGACAAATTTACCCCGGCGATTGATGACAAGAATACGGGGGTCCATGCGATCGCGTATATAAATCAAACCACCGGCGGCATCCACCTGACGAAGCTTTTGGATGAAGGTCTCGGGATTCTGTTCATCTTCAAATGGGAAGGGTTGGATGACGACTTTATGGATATCGGCGCTGAAGTAAAGTATGAGCAATAGGGAGAACATTAGGAGCCTTCATCCGTTCTAGAAAGGATTACACCAGGGCGGGCAGAGACCGGAGCCGCATTGACCACAATCATCACCGCCACCGCCGCCCTCGCCGGAATCCGTGATTCTACAAAAGGATACATCCCATCCCGCATGGGTGCCGTCCTCATAGGTGACGTAGCAGGTTATGGAAAGATTGTCTTCAGCAATCTCGGTCTCACAACTGCCGCCGGGGGGAATTTCTTTAGAGCATTTGATCGCCTGACCTGACGGACAAACCAAATTACCGGTGCATGTACCTGCCAACAGAACAATTGCAATGATTTTTAAGATCATGTGCCTTCTCCTGACTTGGAAGTGATTTTAACAATATACATTACATCTGTTTTTACGGCAAGGGAAAGTTAGCTCAGGGTAAATGAATCATTTTATAGATGAGTTAATATGGTTCGGAATAAAAAACCGGAACTTCAGAGCACTTCAAGGCAAAAAGGGAAATTTGCCACAGAGGATACAGAGAGCACAGAGGGGGAAGAGTAGGTTTTTTGTTTTCCTCTTCTCTCTGTGCCCTCTGTGCCCTCTCTTTCTGTTTCTTCTTTTTCCGATTACCGAGTCACTATTCAAATCGGAAAACCAATGGCATGAGTCTCTCAGGTCTTCCCATGCTTGTGGTTCGGGTTAGTTTGACGGCTCGGTTTTCAGGAAGAGAGGACACAGAGGACACAGAGGGGAAAAGAGTATTTATTCGGCTTTTCCAGGTTCTTCCGAGTAAAGCGCACGCTGCCGGCTTGCATTTGGAGACCTAAGCATCAATGCGTCATGTGGTTAGATAGCATCCTTAGATCTCGCACCACTCTGGGCTTGACGTACTTTTTCTACCCCGCTCAAGATTTCTCTTACTGTTTCTTCGAGCTCTGGTCCCATGTGGTTGGTAACCTTAGAATTATCCCCTCCCTTTAGATGAAGAAAAGCATAATAATATGGTTTATAGCGCTCTTTTAAGTTGTACTTGGTATCTTCAAACAGAGAGTCCAACAACTGATATAGCTCTAAAGAAAGCACAACCTGGAGGAATAAGTATAGGCTTTTTTCATTCACCTTACCTGCATCAAAATAAGCTCTAACTAATTTCTGAATCTGGCTATAACTAACCATTGGGCTAATTACCCAGGCACAAGTAATCAGATTCTCAGGTTCTCCTACTACCATTGAAATATATTTTTCTACCTGTTCCTGATGTCCATAAAATAAAGCATAAAAAACATGTTTAAACACTGGATTCTTAATTTCCAGCATCATCTGTTCAGCCTGATTATACTTATCCACTTTTATTAATTGAGCCACCCTAGAAAATATTTCCAAGTCAGGCTCTGACAATTCGTGAGCTAATTCTGAACCACTATCAACCAATATCGTACGGGTTTGTTCAATCAATTGCTTCTCTAGTTCTACATCTAATTTCCCTGTATGAGCTAAGGCCTGGGTCAGCAAAAAAGCGTGTTGAGGGTGGTATCCAGGCGTTTGAATCGCGGTAAGGTGTCGTTCTGCTCGTTCTTTTAAAGCAGCGTCGTCACACCATTCCTGTAGGAATCGCACCAGCCAGATGACGCGTTGTTGATCTCTGCGACTACCGCAACGCATCAGGTACCAGATGTTGAAAAACCGCTCGCTTAGTAGGTACAGGTGGTTCTTGGTTCCGGTTTTAAGGCGGGTGACCATTCCATTATCCGCCATCTTTTTCAGCTGTGCGGAAATGGTTTTGGACGGCAGTCTGATCTTCTCGGAAATCTCACCCGCGGTTACCGCATCCCAAGCAATGGCGATTACATCGATGATCTCCTGCTGTTGCGGCGGTAGAGCTTCGATTCGGTGCTTGTAGAGCGGGGTGACCCTGTCCAGGTAATAGTTCAACTCTGCCACCGAATCGCCCCGGTCATCCCTGAAAACCTCGTAAAGCAGGACCACCGTGCGCGGCAAACCCCCGGTCAAGCGGCGCATGGCCTCGATGCGTCCGGGATTTTTTTCGATAACCTCGTGGATGCGGCCGTCGCCGTGCGTGTCGGCCAGGCGCTTGAGCAAGGTGAAGGTGTCCTTTTTGTTCAGGCCCTTCAGGCGCAATGTTTTGAAGAACTCGTAAAACGGGTCGTCGTAGTCCCAGTCGTTACTCAGGCTCATGGGGCTGGAAGCGATCAGCCGCAGTTCGCCTCGCGTCATCAAGACTTCGCGTAACCTTTGCCGATCTCGGATGTCGAAGCGGCCCAGCACATCGCCCGCGTTTTCCAGGAAGAGCACCGCCTGTTTTCCTTTTTGACGCATGAAAACCAGGATGGCTTCCAGCAAGGCTTCCTCTCTATCGGTCGGGTTCTTGACATGATGTTCTTGTTCCAACAGATCGAGTTCCGGGTCGTCCATTTGATCGATGACGGCTTCCCAAAAGCGTTCCAGGCGGTTGACACGATACAGTTCCTCATTGAAGATGACCGGTAAAAGGTATCTACTCATAGCCTTATCCCGCTTGATCTCGTAGGCCAGACGCAAGAGCAGGGTCGTTTTACCGGCGCCTCTGAGGCCCTGAACCAGGTAATGCTGCGGCGGTCGGCCCAATTCCGTGGTAGCCAGGTCGTGTCTCAGCAGTTTGAATTCTCCCTGCCGAATGACAAAGCGCTCGATCAGTTCCTCCATGGTCTGGTTGGCTGGATTGTAGAGATAATCGATGGGTTTACCGACTGCCATAGAGATACCACCAGCGTTTGAGGATGGGGGAGATGAAGCGGAAGCTCGTTTCGTCCCGTTCGAAGAAGGATTCGACGGTATCCACCGATTCGGTGATCACCCAAATAAAATAATACGGTGTCTTATCTTCTATATCTTGCAGGTGAAATAGCAGCGAGGTCTTACCCACTCGCCTGGGTGCGGCCGGCAAGAGGTGAGCACCGCTCTGTAGCGCCAGTTTGATCTTCTTGATTTCCCGGGGTCTGGGGAAAAAGTCGGAGCCGGAAACCGCCTGACCCGTAATATTTTTCATAGAACCTCCTGCCTGATGACACCAGATCCGTAGCCAACGTGAGTTGACACCAAATCTGTAGCCAATATAAGTTGACACCAAATCTGTAGTCAAGTGTATTTGACTACAAACTTGTAGTCATCTCCAGTCGAGCCGAGGTCGCGGTCGGTCGGCGGCGCCTTCAGCGAACTCGGGGCTTTGTGACAATGTAAACCCCTGCCGGCTGTATCTATACAGCTAAAACCGTTGTATTTTCCTCAGTAAAGTCAAAAAGCAACGGAATTCTATGCGCAATTGAACCAGCAAAAACCAGATAGATACAAGGATTTTGAGATTATCTAGACCTGGGCGAGGACGGCCTGGCCGTGATCCTGGACGAGGGCTTCCTGGACGGCCTGGCATCGATGCCGACGAGGACGGCCTGGCCGCCGTGATCCTGGACGAGGACGAGGGCTTCCTGGACGAGGACGGCCTGACAACATCGCTCAAAACCAATGGGTTATGCAATTCCAAAAAAGAATGCCTCGTCAACCCGGCAGGGTTTTCTGCTATTGGGGTTGTTCGAGGGGCGCGATGGGGGTGAACCCACGGAGCCCGGGCAGTGAAGCATACCCGCACCCCGTGGGATGAGATTCTTAGCTTACTATGGGCAGGGTACAAGGCTGCAGATGTTGATACCCAACTGCACGCCGCCTGTAACCTGGACGCCGCCGCTGTTGTTTCCGAAAAGGTTGTTGTTGCCATAGGCGGTAATCGTGTCCAGTCCGAGACCGACATCGCCGTTCGAACTAATATGATTATTGAGGATCAGACCACCGGAGGTGAATTGCTGCCTGATGCCATGGAGGGTATTCTGTCGGATGAAGTTATCCCTGATGATGCCGCTGTCACCGAAGGCTGCCTTGATTCCATTGCCGCCGTTACGTGCAATGGTGCAGTTGATAATCCTGCCGCTGGTATAGAGAATGCCGTCACCGCTATTACCTATAACATTGACTTTCTCGACATGGACCTCCGTGAAAAGCGACAGCCCGCCGATAAAACCCGTAACCGTCCCATTGACGACGGTAGTCCGGGTGCGACCGCCATTGATGGTAATCCCCGTTGCGGTGGGGGGGGTGATCGAACTCAGAATGGTAAAGCCATTCAGGTCGATATAAACATCGTCTGATTCAATCCTGATGGCATTCAAACCGCTGGTATCCAGGTTACTCGACAGCTTGTAGCTGCCTGGGTCACAAATGCTTACGGGAAAGCCGGGTGTATCACAAGAGGTGATGCCGCCGGCAAGGGCCAGGGTTTGGTTGATGTCGGTTTGGGCAAGACCGGGTAGGCTTATCATTGCGAAGGCGAGGAAGAGAGCGCTTGTCTTTTTCATGATTTTTCTCCATTGATTTCATTCAAGGCTGGTCAACCTGACGACAGCTTTCTGCTGTCATAAGCCAAAATATTGGAAGCAGCTTGACAACCTGTGTGCCTTATTTTACAGCTCCCTACATTTTATCTATTTAAAGCTGGGTTGCATAGATGATAAATAATACAAATGTGTACTAATAGTTAATTCCATGCAATTACTATGTATATAGCTATTTGGTTTTGAGAGCAGACGACCGGATGCGGCTTACAGAGACTCCGAGTGTGCTGAAGAAGCAAAGCCTCGTCCAGGATCACAGCCAGGCCGTCCTCGTCCAGGAAGCCCTCGTCCTCGTCGATCCTGGCCGCCTGGCTGTGCAGGAAGACCTCGTCGGCATCAGGCCGTTCCTCGTCCAGGAAGCCCTCGTCCTCGTCGATCCTTGGCCGCCTGGCTGAAAAAGTTCTCGTTCTGGACGGTCAAACGACGCCCTTTCCGAATCGAGGCTCCCGACTGCCAAATGACATGATCCGTTCGCCCATCCAAGAAGTCGGCCGGGCTTTCTCGATGCGCTTTTCCCGCATCGCAAAATATCGCCGGTATTTCCTGCCTCGCCGGCTAGCGCTGGAAGACGCGGGGGCTCTCTGCTAAACTCAAGCCGTTTCGATATTTCCACGGAGGTTCCGATGCTTCGCTGTTTTCTTTTCATTCTTTGTCCCTTTATTTTGGCCGCCGAAGGCGAGAAGCGGCCCATGACCATCGACGACGGTTTGAAGATGGTCAATGTCAGTGATGTCCTGATTTCTCCCGACGGTTCCTGGGTCTTTTTCAGTAAATCCGAGTTGGACTGGGCCAAGAACAAACGTAAGAAAACCTATTACAAGGTGTCTTCCGACGGCGGCGAGGCTTTTCAGTACATCGGTGAGGACGGCGGCAGCAGTTTCCAATTCTCGCCCAAGGGCACCTGGCTCTCCTTCATGAGGGGCGTCGGCAAGGACAAGAAGGAACGCCAGGTCTTCATCATGCGCAATGACGGCGGCGAAGCCGTGCAGTTGACCAAGCACAAGAAGGGCATCAGCTCCTATAAATGGTCCGCCGATGAAAGCAGGTTGATCCTGTTGGCCGATGAACCGCGTGAGGAAGACGAGGAAAAGGAGCATAAAAACGGCAAGGACGCGATCTTCGTGGACGAGGGTCCCAACGGCCAGACCGCCTCGCGCTGGAACAATCTGTGGCTGTTCGACGTGAAAACCAAAAAGGAAACCCGCATTACCGAGGAGAAGATGCGGGTGAGTTCCTACGACTTGTCGCCCGATAACAGCCGCATCGTCTACACCGCCCGTTACGAGAATCGCCGTAACCAGGGCAACCTGGCCGAGATCTACCTGGTGACCGTGCAGGACAAGGTCATCACCAAACTCACCGACAACAAGGCTCCCGAAAGCAATGTCAGTTGGGCGCCCAACGGTCGCGATGTCGCCTATTTCGCCCCCGATGACAAGGATTGGGAACTGCGGCAATCGCGCATTTGGATCATGGATGCCGACGCCCGCACCTCGCGCTCGGTTTCCGACCCCTTCAAGGGCAATATTCGCGGCATGTTCTGGACGCCGGACAGCAAGACCATCCTGTTCAACGGCCTGTGGCGAACCGATACCAACCTACACCGCCTGGCCCTCGCTTCCGGCAAGTTGACCCGGTTAACGGATTTCAAGGGCAGTTTCAGAGCCTACGGTTTCAGCAAAGATCGTCAACGCTATGTCTACGGCTTTCACGATTTCGACACGCCCCAGGACCTGCACAGCGCCCGCACCGACGGCAAAAGCGACCCCGTTCGCCTGACCAAACTCAACGAGAAGATCGAGAAGGAGATCCTGTTCGCCAAATCGCAACTGATCACCTGGAAGAGCAAGGACGGCCTGGAAATCGAAGGCATTCTGCAACTGCCCGCCGGTTACCGAGAGGGTACGCGCATTCCGCTGCTGCTGCACATCCACGGCGGACCTGCCGGGGTTTTCACCAACTCGTTCCGCTACCGCAACCATATCTACTCGGGTCTGGGATACGCGCAACTGTCGCCCAACGTGCGCGGCAGCACCGGCTACGGCGATGATTTGCTGCGCGGCAATATGAAGGACATCGGCGGCGGCGATTACCAGGACTTGATGACCGGTGTCGACCATGTCATCGAGAAGGGCTGGGCTGATGCCGAGCGCATGGGCGTCACCGGTTGGAGTTACGGCGGCATCCTGGGCGGCTGGACCATCACGCAAACCAACCGCTTCAAGGCCGCCTCGCTGGGCGCCATGGTTTCCGACTGGACCTCGGAATACGGACCCGGCTTCAATTACGATGTCGTGCGCTGGTACATCGGCGGCACGCCCTGGGACAATCCGGACGACTGGCGCTTTCGCTCGGCGCTCACCCATGTGGCCAAGGTGCAAACCCCCACCATCCTGCTGCACGGTATGAAGGACACCACTTGCACCGAACCGCAAAGCATGATGTTCTATGCGGCCTTGAAGGATCGCGGGGTTCCCGTGCGTTACATCCGCTTCCCGCGTCAGCCGCACGGCCTGCGCGAGCCCCGACATCAGCGCATCCGCATTGTCGAGGAGGCGCGTTGGCTGCAAAAGCACGTTCAAGGCAGGGATTGGGAGCCCTGGCCTTATCCAAAGAGCAAAAAAGAGAAGAAGGACAAGTAACCCTTCTTTTTTGAAACAAAACCGATGCCCTTTAGTTTTAAAGGGCATTATTATCAGCCATTTAAGGAGTCTAAACTTCTTAAAAACTCTGTGCCCTCCGTGCCCTCTCTTCCTTTTTCTTCTTTTTCCGAGTTCCGAGTCAGTATTCTGAAACCGAAAACCCATTGGAGTGCATCTCTCCGGCCTTCTCTTCCGGCACTGTTTGTTGGTCGGGCCAGGTTGACGACTCGGTTTTTAGGAAGAGAGGACACGGAGGTCACAGAGGGAGAACTTAGGTTTAAAGGACTTATTTCTCTGCCATTTAGGGAGTTCGCTCTTCACGGGAACCCTGCTGCCGATTACAGGGCTTTGCCGACTTTCAGCCCGGGGATTGATTTCGCCGATCAATAACATTATAATAGATGCAACCAAATCATCAGACCCGTCCACACTTCGATATGGGTGTGGCCCGCATTCTAAATTCATGCTCAAGGAGTTCTTTATGTTAAAGAAACTCAAAGCGATGGGTCTGTCTGTCAGTATGGCCGGCGTGCTGGCTCTCGGCTCGTTTGCTCTCCTGGCCCCTCAAAAAGCGCAAGCCGCTTCCTGTGCCCCCATTTGCGACTTCAGTTGCTGGTGCCCCGGCGGTAAGGTCTGCGTCACCTGGTGGGGCACCAACTGCCCCAACACCAGGTGCAACAACATCTGCCTGTTCTAAGGCCCAACCGGGAAGGCCCTCGCGCCTTCCCGCCCCTTGCCTTCGCCGATGTTTCGCCCTTAATTACTTGAGTAAATCCGTCTGGAGCCGTAAAAGCAGTTATCGGTCGATTGATCTTTAGTAGCCGCCATTTCTTTACCGACCGGATATACTGATGAACCACTTTCCAGACCAGAAATGTATCCTATTTCTCCTTTTAGTCTACAGCCTTCCCCTATGGGCACAGCGCGTACCGCTGACCATCTACGATATCGACGACGGCCTGCCTCAAGGCCAGGTTTGGTCCATGGTTCAGGACCACAAGGGTTTTCTCTGGCTGGGGACCTATAGCGGCCTCACGCGTTTCAACGGCAGCACCTGGGACCATTACGACACCTCACGGGGTCTCCTGAAAAACTCGGTGGGGTCCCTGGCCTTGGATTGGAAGGGCCGCATTCTCATCGGTTTCAGGTCCGGCGGCATTCAACGAATGGACGGTCTTCGCTTTGAAATACCCGGCAGCGACCCTAGATTGAAGACGGTCCACGCCCAACAATTCCTTGCGGACAAGTCCGGGGCCATCTATTTCTGCTCCGTAACCGGCTTGTACCGACTGAAGGACGATGTGTTTACCCGGTATGATGAATTCAATGATAAAAACGGGGTCTACGGCCTCACCCGTGGGCCCGCGGGGGGGATCTGGTTCAATCACAGGGAAACCGTCTATCGTCTGCAAGATGACGTGATCACGGCCTATCGCTACAAGGGCCTGGAAGACATGGAGCCGCGCATTCTCCACTTCGTCGGCGATACCCTCTACCTGGGGACATCGCAAGGCATCTACCGCCTGGACGGCGACCGGGCGTTGCCGGTGACGGTAGACGGCGAAATGGTTGGCAATGTTACCCATGCGGCAACTGACGGCAAGGGTCAACCCTGGTTCAGCACCACCAAAAACGGCTTGATCGGGCTGACCGCCGACGGACCCTTTGTTCTCGACAAGTCTCGCGGTCTTCCCCACCCTTATGTGGATCGGTTGCTCTTCGACAGGGAACAGAACCTCTGGTTTTGTGGAGAGTCCCAGTTCGGCAAGTACACGCCGGGCCCCATCCTTGCCTATAATACTGACCACGGTTTGCCGCATAACACGGCGCGGGCCGTTGCCGAGTCTGCCGACGGCGTCGTTTGGGTCGGCACCCGAAACGGCGTGGCCAGGAGGGCGTCGGGCGATAAATATTTCGAACCGATCGATATGAGCGACTTTCGAGGAAGCTGGATTTTCGATATCGAGGTGACTCAAAGCGGCCGTATTTTGTTCGGCACCGATTTGGGCATGACCATTTGGGAAAACGGCAAGGCGCGCTCTCTCCAAGGACATGCCCACCTGGAAAAACACGGCATGCAGTCGGTCGTTGAGGACAAGAAAGGCAGGATATGGTGCGGCTCCTGGTGGGGTTTCTATCGTTACACCGGCGACACCATGGTCAAAGTGGACCACCCGGCGGTAGTCCGCCACAGTGTGGTTACCGCCAGGGTAGTGCCGGAAGGCCTGATCTGGCTGGGTACCGATAAGGGCCCGGTCGTCTTCAATCCCGACACCGGCGATGCCTGGAATTACGACGAACGCTTCGGCATCATCGTTTGGGACCTGGACGTGGATCGGCGCGGCCGCATCTGGATCGGCACCAACGGCCTCGGTTTGTTTTGCTATGACGGTCACAGTTTTAAACAATATACACGGGAGGACGGGCTTTCCGACAATTACATCTGGCAGGTCTTGTGTACGCGTGACGGCGATGTCTGGGCGGGCCATAATCGCGGGCTCACTCGATTCTCCGACGGTCGCTTCGATCATTTCAACACGGCCGACGGCGTGGCCTACAACGAACAGACAGCAACCGCCTGCCTCGAAGACTCGGCGGGCAATCTCTGGTTCGGCTCGGCCGGCGGCCTGACGCGGTACACGCCGGGCAACGAGGTCAAGCTTCGCACGCCGCCGCTGGTCTATATTGACTCCGTCCACGCCGCCGATGAACTGGTTTCGGACGTCTCCCCGCTTCTGCCGAAGGCTCGAAACAGCTTGCGCATCCGCTTCAGCGGCGTCTACTTTTCCGATATCCTGGCCTATAGTTACCGTATGGAGGGTGTTGACAGCGACTGGTCGCGGCCTTCCAAGCTGAATATCGTGACCTATCGAAACCTGCCCGCCGGACCCTACACCTTCCGGGCGCGCGCGGTTACCGAGTCCGGCGCGTGGAGCGAGCGCGATGCAACGTTTTCCTTCGTCATCCAACCCGCGTTCTACGAGACCGCCTGGTTCATCGGCTTGGTGATCGTCGCCCTGGTCGGCTTCATCATGGCTTACGTTCGCCTGCGAACCTGGAATATCGATCGCCGGCGCCTCCTTTTACAGCAAGAGGTCAAAATCCGCACCCGGGAATTGCAGGAAACCAACCGGGCCTTGAAGAAAGCGCAACAGCAACTGGTTGCCTCGGCGCACCGAGCCGGTATGGCGGAAGTTGCGGCGGAGAACATCCACAATATGGGTAATTTCCTGACCGGTTTTGCGGTCGGCCTGGCAAAGTTGACGGAGCTTGCGACCGATGATCGCCAGGAGCATGCGCTGAAGACCATGGCGGAACGCTTGGACCGACCGGACAGTGTGGAACCGTCGGTCGTGCTGCCGCAACTCATCAGGTTGCTGGAAGGTTTGCACGGCCGCTCCCTTAAAAGACGAACCGCCCTGGACGATGCCTTGGAAGACATGCGGGGCAAACTGGGGAGGATGATGGAATTGCTGGACTACCAGCGCGATTTCACCGAGGGCCCGGATCATTTGGAGCAGTTGGATTTAAACGATTTGGTACGCGAGAACCTGGCCATTCAACTGCGCGCCATGGAAGAGCGCAATATCAACGTACATTTCGAGGAATACCCGCTGCCCATGATCCTCAGTTCCCGTTTCAAATTGTGCAACATCCTGGCTCATTTGCTGAAAAACGCGGTTGAGGCTTTGGGGACGACCATGCCGGCCGAGGGACGAAGGTTGATCATTCGCACCGAGCCCCTGGAAACCGGCATTCGTTGTACCGTGACCGATAACGGTCCCGGTATCGATCCTCATGTACAGGAAAGAATCTTCAGCGGTTACACCACCAAGCCCAAGGCGTGGGGATTCGGGCTTCACTTCTGTGCCAATGCGGTCAGGAGTTTGGGAGGTTCCATCCAAGTCACTAGCGACGGCCGGGAACACGGCGCCGTATTTACCTTGGAACTGCCGTTACGACACGCTGATTAACTGAGATCAGACGTCGTCTTTGACTCTTCCGGCAAGGGTCAGCGCCCTTGGATGAACCAGCTCGACAAACTCGGCGCAACCATGACCCAAGGCGTTCCAATCATCCGGCATGGCAATTCGCACCAGTGCCGCCGTGGGCAACAGTTTGCCGTCCTCGGGTAGCGGCGTGCCGTTGGCGCAAAGGTAGGCAATCAACTCTTCCAAACCGGGGTTGTGACCGACCAACATCACGCGCTTGTTTTCTTCCTTGCACCGGCTCAGCGCATTGAGCAGTGTATGCACGTGGGCATGGTACAGATCCCTGTCCCAGGAAATATGACGCTCGGTAATGCCCATTTCCCGGCAGGCCAGAACAGCGGTATGCCGGGCGCGCTCAGCCGTGGAACTGATGATGATCTCGGGCCGTAACTTACGGTGAACCAGGTAGCGTCCCATCTTACGCGATGCGGCGATGCCCCGTTTCTTCAAAGGGCGGTCGTAATCCTCCAGGCTTAAATCTTTCCAAGAGGACTTGCCGTGCCGCAGGATCATCAATTCCCGGGTCATTTCTTCCTCCATTTCCCGGATGAATAAGCCACATCCTAGCAGATCATGCGATATTATGCGTTCAGTTTTTGTTATGCTACGTCCGGCATTTTGCAAGAAACCCATGAATGGAACACTTTCCCGTGATTTTTGTGATGAAAATGGGTGCATATCGGCGAGCCTTCCGGGTCTATCCGCGTAAAAGGGCGTGATGTGAAATAAGAGAAGGTACCCGCATCCGGGTCGAGCCGGTCAGTGATTCAGTTGTTTCTCAACGGGTCAGGCGACGCGGATTTTCTTCTCATCGACGCCGATCAACTCAAAACCGGAACTTCACAACCAAGTACAGCCGAATGAGCGCAATTTGCACGGAAAGAGCGCGTTTCCATGACTCATTGGTTGATTCTTGTTCCCAAATATCGAAGATCGGGGCCTGAATTCTCGATTCGGCAGGCCTAGAGACGAAAAACCAGGTTGGATTTCTCGATTCTGAAAGTCGGGGAGCAAAGAATCAGTTCCCATTCCTTGCTCCTGACTTTTCCGGGTCAAGGACCCACAACTGATTTCTTTCACATTACTTTTCGGCACGCAAAGAATGAGATCTCATTCTTTGCTCCGGCTTTTCCGGGTCGAGGAATGAGAGCTGATTCTTTGCTCCTGACTTTTCCGGGTCGAAGAAATAAAGCTGATTCTTTACTCCTGACTTTTTAGGAACAACCAATGACAACGAGAGATGGGCGCCTTTTTCTACCGCTTGACAACCAGGAACAACCTCGGGCGCCCTTTGCATCGACCCTCGTTCGTAATGGTCCATTGAAATTAATCCGTCGAACTCTTATCATAGGTTGCCGCCACGCCCCCGGCCGCCTGATATGTAATGGGAGCCGCTCATGATTCTTCTCAAAAACGGTAACGTGTTTGCCCCGAACCCGCTGGGTCGTCAAGATATCCTCCTGGCCGGCGGAATCATCTCCGCCGTTGCGCCGAAGCTGGATACGGGCTCCCTGGATGTGGAGATCATCGATCTTGCCGGCCTGCGCGTTGTTCCCGGATTTATCGACGGCCATACGCATTTATGCGGCGCGGGCGGTGAGGGCGGACCGGCTACGCGAACGCCTGAGCTCCAACTGGGGCAACTGGTGGGCAGCGGGGTGACCACGGCGGTCGGCTGTTTGGGAACCGACGGCATCACGCGCACCATTGCGGGCTTGCTGATGAAGGCGAAGGGGCTCACTGAAGAGGGCATGACCTGCCGCATCTACACGGGCTCCTACCAGGTGCCGCCGCCTACCTTGTGCGGCGATGTTGCCCATGACCTGTGCTACATTCAAGAGGTCATCGGGGCCGGCGAGATCGCGATCGCCGACAAACGTTCCTCGGCGCCCACCGCCCACGAACTGGCGCGCCTGGCCAAACGCATCCACGTGGCCGGCATGCTCGGCGGGAAGGCGGGCATCCTGCACCTGCACATGGGCGATGAAGCCGCGCCCTTCAGCGTGTTGCACGAGGCCGTGCGCCTTTCGCAATTACCGCACGCTTGTTTCTTTCCAACCCATATCAATCGCAACGGCATCATCTTCGAGGAAGCGGCAGCTTGGGGCAAGGTCGGCCCCTTGGATATCACCACGGGCAGCTATCCCTTCTTCAAGGAAATCGAAGTAAAGCCCGCTTATGCTTTGGCCAGGCTGTTGAAGCTGGGGGTTCCGGCGGGTCACATCACCATGAGTTCGGACGCCGGCGGTTCGCTGCCCCGTTTTGACAACGACGGCAACCTGGAAGGCCTGGCCGTTGGTCTGGCCGATACCCTGTTGACCGAGTTGAAGGACGCCGTCAACAATGAAGCCGTTCCCTTTGAAACGGCCCTGGCCACTATCACGGCCAACCCGGCCGCCATCCTCAAATTAAAAAGTAAAGGCCGTCTTGCACCGAATATGGATGCCGACCTGGTGATCATGGACGACAATATGGATATTCACCACGTCATCGCACGCGGCAAGCCCATGGTGCGCAACGGTGAGCCGGCAGTTAAGGGGACTTTTGAGAGCTAGAGGTTTTTATCCCAGCGCGCCCATACCGAAGAAGACCTGCTTCTTCAGCAACCGGTAGACCCAGTAATCCTCCGGGATCTCGTCGCCGTCCAAATGGTGGCTGTGCCTGGGTTTGATAGCGTTGATCTCCTCGAACGCGTTGCGCGTGCTGAAGTCCCTGGTCTCGTGTTTTTGTAGGAACTCGACCAGTTCTTGCGGGTGCTCCAGGATGACGCAGCCTTTCGTGCGCTGTTTGACGAACTGCTGGAAGCCGCGCAGGTACTCGCTTTCGTTGATGCTCTTGAAGACGTCGCGGTCGTTGTCGCGCACCATCTCGCGGGCAAAGGACAACGGCGGGCAGGGTTCGATGCTGCCCTCGGGTCCCACGTGAAAACCGAGACCCGTGGCCGCCGGACAGAAGGCTTCGCCCTCGGCCGTCCAATAGGTATCGATCAGCAGAATGGGGTGCTTGCGGCGCAGGCCCAAAAGGCGGCGACGCATTTCGATGATCTGCTCCCTGGCCATGCAGTATTCCGGGTGCGATTCTTCTCCTACCGGTCGGTAGATGTAGTACCAAAGGTACATGACGCCGCGATCGATGAAGAATTTCACGTATTCGTCGGACATCACCTCGTCCATATTCTTACCGGTGGCGGTGGTGGCGACGCCGTAGAACAGCTTGTATTTCTTCAGCAGGGCCAGGCCTTTTTCTATCGAGGCAAACACTCCCTCGCCCCGGCGCATATCGTTTTGTTCCTGCATGCCGTCGATGCTGATCAGGGGCGTCACGTTGCCCAGTTTGCGCAGGCGTTGCACATTTTCTTCCGTGAAGAACATGCCGTTGGTGATCACCTGGAAGTAACAGTCGGAGTGGCGCTCGAAAACATCCAGCAGACGCTTGTACAAAAAGGGTTCGCCGCCGAGCAGGGTGTAGTAGTAGGCGTTTTGCTTTTTACCGGTCTCGATCAGCGCATCCAGATCCTCGCGCGGTAGATTGCGTTGTTTTCCTTCCTTTTCCACCCAACAGCCCTGGCAGCGCAGGTTACAGGTGTTGGTGAGCGCGATGAACATGAACGGCGGGTAAAGCACGTCGTCGCGCAGGCGCTTCTTGTAGGCGCGGATGGCCTTGAACCCCTTGTAGCCGTAGAGATAAGCGCACTTCATGGCAACATTGGGGGCCAACTCGGTGGCCAGGCGGAATGCAAAACGGGTGAGCATGAATCTGTCTCCAGGTGTTACAGGCTGCAAGCCTCGGCCTCGCGGGGACAAGCGCCCAAACGAGCGATCGCCTCCTTGAAGCGCCGGGCCGCGTAATCGATTTCGGTTTCGGTGGTAAAACGTCCGCAACCCAAGCGCACCGATTGGGCAGCGGCGTCTCCGCCAAGTCCCATGGCCGAAAGCACGTGCGAGGCGCCGGGTCGAGCGCTGCTGCACGCGGAACCCGTCGAGACGGCGATATCGGGCAGTTCCTCGATGAGGCTCGCGGCGCTGATGCCGGGGAAGCGGAGGTTGAGGTTCCCGGGAAGTCGATTCACCGGGTCCCCGTTCAATTCGTACGGGATGCCGCCCAGGGCTTTCAGGAAGCGATCGGCCAGGGCTCGGGTGTGTGCGGCATCGTCGGCCATGCGGTCACGGGCGATGCGACAGGCTTCTCCCAGGCCCACGATCGAGGGTACATTGAGCGTACCGGATCGCATGCCGCGTTCGTGACCGCCGCCGTGGATTTGCGGGGCCAGGCGCACGCGCGGCCGCTTCAAGCGTCGGTAAAGCGCGCCGATGCCCATGGGTCCGTAAAACTTGTGCGCGGAAAGCGACAGCAGGTCGATGTTTAATTCGTCCACATGCACGGGCAGCTTGCCGACCGCCTGGGTAGCGTCGCAATGGAAGAAGGCGCCGTGTGCATGGGCAATTTCCGCGTAACGCGCCACGGGGTGAATGGTGCCGACCTCGTTGTTGGCGAACATCAGGCTGACGACCAGGGTTTCCGGGGTGACCGCTTCGGCCAGTTCGTTTTCGTCGATATGTCCCTTAGGGTCCACGCCCAATTCGGTGATTTCGAAGCCTTGGGTCGAGAGCCGGGCGCAGGTGTCGCGCACGGCGGGATGCTCGGTGACGCAAGTGACGATGTGACGTCGCTTGGAGCCGTATTGATCGGCAAGTCCTTTTAGAGCCAGGTTCACCGATTCAGTGGCCCCGCCGGTAAAGGTCACGGCCAGGGGATGACCTCCGATCAACTCGGCCACCCGCTCGCGAGCGTTTTCCACCGCTGCTGCCGCGGCGCTTCCCCAAGCGTGGGAACTTGCCGCGTTGCCGAATTTATGGGTGAAGTACGGCAGCATGGTCTCCAGCACGGCCGGGTCCGGCGGGGTGGTTGCCTGATGATCCAGGTAGACTTCGGGCATGGGGCTTTATCTCCGAGGTTGCATCGATGATTGACCTCGGACCCTGTGCGAGCTTGTCCTGTTTCCTGGTTTAGAGTATACCGTAAACGCGCTGTTTCCGTTCTACTTTCCGTTGCCTCCTCCCCGTCCTTATCCATATTCAAAAGCAAGTGGTTAACTTTTCCTTAAGGTTTGCTTTATCTTAATTTTTCATTGGTGGGTTCAGTCGCGCACCCGTGTAGCGTATACAGTCGACAAGATGCACGATTGCAGCGGGCCCGTGTGAAAAGTTTGTCTTGTTTCCAGCCTGAAATCTTTCCATTCGGATGACCCGTCCATGAATCGTACCGCTTCCTTTATCAACTACAAGAAATCCCGCTTTTCCACCAGGCTCCCCACCGGCCGCCTTTACACCCGCGCCCACTTCTGGATCGACGAGGTCGAACCCGGCTTGCAGCGCGTAGGTTTCACCAAATTCGCCACGCGCATGCTGGGCGACCTGGTAGAGACCGGTATGGAAGTACAAGTCGACGATCCCGTAGAAGTGGGCGGCGTGATCGGCTGGATCGAGTGCCTGAAAGCTGCTTCCGACCTGTTCTGCATGGCGGAAGGCAGCTTCGTACGCGAGAACCCCGACCTGAACGACAACCCCGAATGGTTGACCAAGGACCCCTACGCTCGCGGCTGGCTTTACGAGGTTCGCGGCACCCCCGAACCCGATGCCGTGGACGCGGAAGGCTACGCTGCCTTCCTGGATGATGTCATTTCGAAAATGCTTGGAGAAACTGCATGAGCGATCGCACCGCACGTTACGTTATGATCGGCGGCTTTTTGGGCGCCGGAAAGTCCACCTCTATCTTGGAGTTGGCCAAACATCTGGACGCCAAAGGCCTGAAGGTGGGCCTGATCACCAACGATCAAGGCACCAACCTGGTGGACACCCTGAAATTGCGCTCCCAGGGCTTCGCCGTGGAGGAGATTCCCGGCGGCTGTTTCTGTTGCCGCTTCAACACCCTGACCGAGGCGGCCGAAAACCTGGACGCGGCTACCCGGCCCGATATCTTTATTGCCGAACCGGTGGGCAGTTGCACCGACTTGATCGCCTCCGTCTCCTATCCCCTGCGCCGCATCTACGGCGACCGCTTTTCCATCGCCCCGCTCAGCGTGGTGGTCGATCCCTTACGCTGTA
The DNA here is from genome assembly GCA_030066195.1 of Acidobacteriota bacterium. GTDB lineage: Bacteria > Acidobacteriota > Holophagae > Acanthopleuribacterales > Acanthopleuribacteraceae > JASJCB01. The sequence continues at coordinate 59,055 of JASJCB010000025.1, read as the reverse complement.
TGCGCGTGTTGGGTATCGGCAACGAACGCGGCTTCTCTCAAAAGGTCACCTACATCTACCTGAAACAGTTGGAAGAAGCCGCTACGATCATCATTAATAAGGCTGACCTGATTACCCAAGACCAGGAGACAGCCCTGCGCAAGGCTCTGGCCGATAAGTTCCCCGGCAAGACCATCCTCACCGTTTCGGCCCGCACCGGCGAGAACCTGGATCATTGGTTCGAAAACCTCATGTCGGGCGAGCAACCCGGCGGCGATACCATGGACCTGGACTACAAGGTTTACGCGGAAGGTGAGGCCCTGCTGGGCTGGCTCAACGCTACGGTTGAATTGAAGGCCGATCAATACATCGACGGCGACCAGGTGTTAAGCACCCTGGCCGAATCCGTCGGCACCCGCCTGGCCGTAGAAGATATCGAAATCGCCCACTTCAAGATGACGCTCTCTCCCGAGGACGGCAGCGGCGAACTGGCCGTGCTCAACATGGTTGGGACGACCCGCAAGGCCGAGTTCTCGCAATCGCTGAGCGATCCCCTGGACAGCGGACAGATCATCGTCAACCTGCGCGCGGAAGGCGACCCCCAGCGCCTGAGCATCGCCCTGCAAGCCGCGCTGATCGAATCTGCCGCCGAGCTGTCCGGCGTCACGCTTGACCTGGATCATATCGAGTCCTTCAAACCCGGCGAGCCCAATCCCATCTATCGCATGAAGCACGACCAGGAAACCCTGGCCGGTGCGCTGTAAGGAGCCTGATTCATGACTGCCGCAACGCAAACCCGCGAGAAGATCGTCTTTTGCAACTGCGCCTACACCCGCATCCTGCCCACCAAGGTCAAGGAGAAGGTGCGCAATCAACTCATCGAGTCGGGCGTGGAATTCGAGGACGTGGAAGACATGTGCCGCATGGCCGCCGAGCGCGATCCCAAGCTGGCCGAGATGACCGAGGGCGAGACCGTCAAGATTGCCGCCTGTTACCCGCGTGCGGTCAAGTGGCTGTTCCACGCCGCCGGCGCCGACCTGGACGAGGAAAAGGTAGACGTCCTGAACATGCGCGAACAGGAAGCCGGCGAGATCTGTGAAGCTCTTCTGGGTGAAGCGCCGCCGGAAGAACCCGAGGAGGCAAGGGCAACCGAACCCACGGTCAAACCTACCGGAGAATGGAAGCCCTGGTTTCCCGTCATCGACTACGACCGGTGCACGAATTGCATGCAGTGCCTCAGCTTTTGCCTGTTCGACGTCTACGGCGTCTCCGATGAGCGCAAGATTGCGGTGCAGAATCCCACCAAGTGCAAGACCGACTGCCCCGCCTGCTCACGCGTCTGCCCCGAGGCCGCCATTCTATTTCCCAAATACCGCCAGGGGCCGATTAACGGCGCTCCGGTGAGCGATGAAGACCTGCGCCGCGAGAAGATGCAGGTGGACATCACCTCACTGCTGGGCGGCGATATCTACAGCCTCTTGCGCGATCGTTCCACCCGCGCCAGGTCACGCTTCAGCCGCGAACGCGACGACGAGCGCGCCCTTAAGGAACGCAAGCGTTGCCTGAAGAAATTACAAGACAAACTCGGCATCCCCGAGGAAGTCATGAACGCGCTGCCGAGCGTCGACGCCATCCAGGCCAAGGCCGCCGCCGTGTTCGACAAAACCCCAAAATCATCGGATCGATAATCGGAGAGGGAGAATCATGGCCGCTACATTACCGAAAACGCTGCCCCTGCAAGTCTGGCGCAAACCGGACAAGTCCATTCCACAAACCCAGGAGCAGCGCCGCCTGATCAAATCACTGGTCAAGGACTTCGTCGCCGAGCAAAACCTGGTGCCGCCCATGCCCATGGCCGAACTGCGCGAACACGCCGAGGTCTTTCTGGAACAGCATGGCATCCCGGACGAGTATCTGGACTTCGTCGCCGTGTTGATGAATAACGAATCGTGGGAAGACACCCTGGCCACGATCCCCTACGAGCGCCGCCTGTTGTTGATGCCCAAGTGCCTGCGCAAAGAGGAAGTCTGTCCCGCGCCCTTCGACGAATTCGGCCTGCTGTGCAAACAGTGCGGCGCCTGCTCCCTGCAAGACCTTCAGGAAGAGGCCGAGCGACTGGGATACGCGGTATTGATCGCGGAAGGTTCCGCGCTGGTGATGGCCATCATCGAAACCGGTAAGATCGACGCCATCGTAGGCGTCAGCTGCCTTTCGGTGTTGGAGAAGGCCTTCCCCTTTATGGAAGCGGCCGCCATTCCCGGCATCGCCATCCCCCTGCTGCAAGGCGACTGCATCGATACCAATGTGGACCTGGACTGGGTCTGGGACGTGGTGCACCTGACCTCCGAAGACAAAACCCGTCGCCTGAACCTGGACGAGTTGCGCAACGATGTGCGCGCCTGGTTCTCACCCGACTCGCTGGATCAACTGATGGGACCGGCGGAAGGCCAGGCGGAAGAACTGGCACGCGAATGGTTGTTGCGCGACGGCAAACGCTGGCGCCCCTTCCTGGCCGCATGCGTATGGCGCGCCATGCAGGACGACCCGGAAGCCGAAATCCCCGACGGTTTCAAGAAACTGGCCGTTGCCGTGGAGTGCTTCCACAAGGCTTCGCTGATCCACGACGATATCGAGGATGACGACGATACGCGCTATGGCCAGGCCACGCTACACGCGGAATGGGGTGTCCCGATTGCCCTCAACGCGGGCGACCTCCTGATCGGCGAGGGCTACCGGTTGATCGCTGAAAGCGGCGCCGATCCCGCCCGCATGCCGGAACTCATCCGCATCGCGGCCGAGGGTCAGCGCAACCTGTGCCACGGCCAGGGCGCGGAACTGGCCTGGATGCGAGACCCCAAGGTGCTCAGCCCGGGCGAGGTCGTCGATATCTTCGACAAAAAAACCAGCCCCGCTTTCGAGGTTGCGCTACGCCTTGGCGCCGCCTACACCGGTTGTGACGGCGATGTGCACGAGGTGCTGGCCGACTATAGCCGCAACCTGGGCATCGCCTACCAGATCAAAGACGATTTCGATGATCTGAACAGCAACGAGGACCCCAACGACATCGACGCCTTGCGGCCGACCATGCCCCTGGCTCTAGCCTACAAACACGCCAAGAAAGGCGCGCCGCGAGACTTGATCGCCGCATTGTGGAACCGCGATACCGGCGCCCTGGCCGATCGCCCGGCCGTCGACACTCTGCTGGCGGAACTGGAGATCCCCAAGCATGTGGAAGCACTGCTGGAAACCTATAAGGAACACGCGGTGATCTCCCTGAAAACGCTCAACAATCCCAACCTGAAGGGCCTTTTACGCCGCGTGGTCGGTAAAATATTCAACGATATCGAGATCAAGGAATGGTGCAGTGAGTTTGAGAAGAGAAATGCTACAAGTCGCGAGGCTGTCGCCCCAATCCCTGTCTGACGGCACGGATCTGGTGCGCGACTTCGTTGCATCCCAACTCAACCCGGACGGCGGCTTCCGCGATCGCGGCGGCCGTAGCGACCTGTACTACACGGTTTTCGGCCTTAGCTGCATGGAAGCGTTGATGATGGACATCCCCGCGCACAAGGTAGTCGGCTGGTTGGAACAATTCGGCGACGGTGACAAGCTTGATTTCGTACACCTGTGCTCGCTGACACGCTGCTGGTCGGCCGTGGGTTTGGAAAACCCGCGCGCGCAAGCCATGGCCGCCCGGTTGCTACAGTGGCGCACCCCGGACGGCGGTTTCAATGCCGAAGCCGGCGCGGAGACCGCTACCGCCTACGCCAACTTCCTGGCTTTAGCCGCCTTCCAGGATCTGGGCCGCGAGGATCAATTAAGCGCGCCGGGTATGTTGGCCGCTACCTGCGCCTCACTGCGCTCACGGGACGGCGGATTCGCCAATGAACCGCACATGCCCGTGGGCAACACGCCCGCCATTGCCGCGGCCGAGGCGGTCATGCGCAACGTGGGTGACGGTTCGCCGAGAGATGCGGCGAGTTGGCTGTTGGACAAATGCTACGGCGCGGGCGGCTTCTTCGCCGTGCCGGCCGCGCCCATGCCCGATTTGCTATCTACAGCCACGGCCCTGCATGCGCTTTCCGGCATGGGCGTGTCCATCGATCCCATCCGCGAGGATTGTCTGGATTACCTGGACAGCCTGTGGGTCAATCATGGTAGTTTCTACGGCAACTGGGGCGACGACACCCTGGACACCGAATACACCTTCTACGGCCTGCTGGCGCTGGGCCACCTGAGCGTATAACCCATGGACGAAGTCAAACTATGCGGCACCCGCGATCGCCTGGTAGAAACCCTTCTGAAGCAAAGGCAGAACGGAACCTGGGAAGGTGAATTGTCCACCAGCGCGCTTTCCACGGCCACGGCGATTGCGGCGCTGCATGCGGTCGACAGAGAAAACAACCTCTCAGTGATCGAGGACGCCCTGAACTGGTTGGCGACCAACCAAAATGCCGACGGCGGCTGGGGTGACACGGTGCGCAGCCACAGCAACATCAGCACCACCGCCCTGTGTTGGGGCGCTCTGGGTTTGATCTCCGAAACCAATGACCAATTGGAAACCAGTGTGCTCGCTGCCGAAACCTGGCTGAAAAAAACGGCGGGAGGCCTGGAACCGGAGACACTGCGCAAGGCAATCATGAAGCGCTACGGCAAGGACCACACCTTCTCCGTGCCCATCCTCACCATGCTGGCCATTTGCGGGCGGTTGGGCCCTCCCGAACAGGCCTGGCAATTGGTGGCGCCACTGCCTTTCGAGCTTGCAGCCGTCCCACGCAAATTCTACAAAACCGTACGCATGCCCGTGGTTTCCTATGCATTACCCGCCTTGATCGCCATCGGTCAGGCCATTTACCACCATCGCGGTGCGGGCAACCCCGTCTCGCGCTTTTTCCGCGAAAAAACCAAAGCGCATACCCTGAACCTACTGGAAAGTATTCAACCTGAAAACGGCGGTTTCCTGGAAGCGGTTCCCCTTACCTCCTTCGTGTGCATGAGCATGGCCTCCATGGGTAAGGTCGATCACCCCGTGGTCCGCAAGGGTATCCAATTCATTCTTTCGCTGGTACGTCCGGACGGCAGCCTGCCCATCGACACCCACCTGCAAACCTGGGTGACCACCCTTTCGATCAACGCCCTGAACGCGGGCGGGCGAAACAATTTGACCGAGGAAGATTGCCGCCTGCTGACCCAATGGCTGATCGACCAACAGTACCGTGTGGTGCACCCCTACACGGGCGCGGCGCCCGGCGGATGGGCCTGGACTCCGCTCCCCGGCGGCGTACCCGATGCGGATGACACCAGCGGCGCCGTTCTGGCCTTAGCCAACCTGTGCGGCGATCGACGCGCATCACCAGTGGTCGAAAAAGCCGCGGGCAAGGGTATCGACTGGCTGGTTGACTTGCAGAACAGGGACGGAGGTATTCCCACCTTCTGCCGGGGTTGGGGTACGCTGCCCTTCGACAAAAGCTGTCCGGACATCACGGCTCATGCACTCCTGGCCATGCACACCTGGCGCAAACGCGGCCTGGAATGCCCGGGCTGGCCGGCGGCTCAGTCCCGCATGCGGCGCTACTTGAAAAAGCAACAACAGGCGGACGGCAGTTGGCTGCCCCTATGGTTCGGCAACCAGGACCATCCAAACGAACAAAACCCCACCTACGGCACGGCTAAAGTAGTCCTGGCCCTGGCTCAAATCACGGCGGATGAACCACGCTTGACCCAAGAACGGCAAATGCTCAAGAAGGGTTTCTCCTGGTTGATCGCCAACCAAAACGAGGACGGCGGCTGGGGCGCGGGCAAGGAAACAGCGTCGACCATCGAAGAAACGGCCCTGGCCTTGGACGCCCTGACCGCGCTTCAAGAACCGCCGAAAGCGGCCCTGCGCTACGGCCTCAACGCACTGGTCGAACTAACGGACGAGGGTCGCCGCCTGCAGGCAAGCCCCATCGGTTTCTACTTCGCCAACCTGTGGTACTACGAAAAGCTCTACCCGCTGACCTTCGCGGTATCGGCCCTGGAACGAGCAACAGGCCAATTAAAGCCAAACCGTATAGAGAAAGCGGAAAGCCTGACACGAGGAGAATCATGAGCACCCACTACCTGCTGTACGACGACAAATGCCCGATGTGCACCTTTCAGATGCGCACCCTGATCTGGCTGGACTGGTTCGATATCCTGACGATGGTGCCCATCAGCCACGAAAAGGCGGCGCAACTTGCACCCGGCATAGGCCGCGAGGACCTGCTGGAAGCGATCCACTGCGTCAGCAACCGGGGCAAGATCCACCGAGGCGCCAGGGCTTTGCGCTTTGTGTGTATGCGCCTGGTGTTGGGCATCCCCATGGCGCTGGTCCTTTGGATACCGGGCGTCATCCAGATAGCGGAACTGATCTACCGATGGATCAGCAAAAATCGACACCTGCTCAGCCGCTTTTTCGGCTGCAAAGAAGCCTGCACCATCATGCCGGTTCGAGAAAGAAAAAACGAAAGCGTTCTCAAGCAATAGCGCGAACGATTTATCGTGCTGAAGCCGGGCTTGCTTTGAGGGGACTCAGCTCTTGTTGCAGGCGGAGGCTTCTGGTAACCACGCCGTGACCCGGCTTTAGTTCCGTCTCGAACAGATCCTGCACGCGAGCGGCTAAAGCCAGGGCTACTTCCGGCAGTCGGACGGCAGCCAGGGCCTCGGCCAGGGCGATCATGGACTCAGCGTCTTCCGTATTGCCCGACCAGTTTTCGGTGTGGGCGACCAAGAGTCGCGCCGTTTGCCGGGCCGCTTTGTATTTTTTCAAGGCGAGACAGGTTTGGGTTAAGGAGATCATGGCGCGAGGCAGGTGATGATCGTCTTTTTCCATGATGTCCAGGGCTTTTCTCAGCAAGGGTTCCGCTTTTTCCGGGTGACCGCGGTTGTTGTGAATCGAAGCCAGGGTCAAATAGCGGTCCGCTTGTATACCGGGATCTCTGCTGGGCTTCTTTTGGATTTGGTCCGCTGTTTTATCCAACAAGCTTTCAATATTGACGGTTTCCCGGTTGTCGAGACCCGCCTTACTGATGGTTTCCACCAGCAGTTCATGGACTCTGGCCAAGCGTCGATTTTCCCCCACCATCAATTCTGCCGATGCCATGGCTTCATCGCGTTCTCTGGCTACTTGATCCTGGCTGGTAATCAAAGCCACCAGCAGGCTGAGCAGGAGAGTGACCACCATGGCAAAGATGCTGACGCCCAAACGGTGGCGGCCGAAGAACTTACTCATTTGGTAGACCACGGTTTCCCGCCGGGCGCGAACCGGGAATCCTTCCAGGTAACGACCGATGTCCTCGGCCATTTCGTCGGCGGAATGATAGCGTTTGGCCGGGTCCTCGCGTAGGGCTTTCAGGACGATGGTGTCCAGGTCGCCGGTCAGCAGCCGCTTTTGAACGGCGCCGGGTCCCGGATGCGGGCCCACCGCCTTGCTGGGTATGGGCATGCGTTCGAGGGAGCCTCGGCCGGGACCGGTGGTTCCCGTGGCGCTGCGCTCGGGTAACTGCCCCACCAACACCTCGAACAAAAGTACGCCCAATGCAAATACGTCACAAGCGGTGGTAATGGCCTCGCCGCGGATTTGCTCGGGAGCCGCGTAGGCGGGTGTCAGCAGGCGCTGGCCGATACGGGTATGAGTTTGGCCCTCGTCCGGGTCCAGCAGTTTGGCGATGCCGAAATCCAACAGCTTGGGCTCGCCGCGATCGGTGACTAAAATGTTGCCCGGCTTCAGATCGCGGTGCACGATCAGGTTACTGTGGGCGAAGGATACGCCTTCACACACCTTCAGGAACACTTGAAGCCGTTCCCTCAAGGGTTTCTCGCGACACCACTTGGTGATATGTTCGCCGTCAACGTACTCCATCACCAGGTAGGGCCGGCCGTCTGCCGTGGAACCGCCGTCCATCAAACGCGTAATGTAGGGATGGTCTAAATGAGCCAGGATTTGGCGTTCGCGACGGAAACGACGCACTACTTCATCCGTGTCCATGCCGCGTTTCAAAACCTTGATGGCGACGCGATCCTTGTACAGGCGGTCCGCGCGTTCTGCCACGTAGACCTTACCCATGCCGCCGCTGTCCAGCTTGCGCGCCAGCTTCCAAGGACCCAGTTCGGATCCGAGCATTTTATCCGGCTCTTCATCCGGCGGCGCGGGCGCGGCTTCCAGGAAGGAGACCTCCTCGTCGTCAACGGCCAGAAGGGAACAAACCTCTTCCAAGACATCCTGATCATCGCCGGCCATTTGGCATACATAGGCCATGCGCTCATGGGCGGGTTGCTCCATGGCTTCGCCGAAGATATCTTTGACGCGATTCCAGCGTTTGGTATCCAAGGACGATTCCCCTTTCGGTTCAAACCTTATCCGAACTTAACTCGCGGGCCAGCCAACGTTTGGCCATGGCCCATTCCCGGCGCATGGTGCGTTCGGATATATCCAGTACGCCGCAGACTTCTTCGGTGGTCATTCCCGCAAAGAAGCGCAATTCCACGATACGGCATTGGCGCGGGTCACGTTTCTCCAGGCGTTTCAGGGCCTGGTTCAACGGAAGGATACGCGCCAGCGGCAGGGTGGCGCCGTCAGCCAGTTGAATCATCTCGTCGATGGGCACATGAGCCTGGTTGCCGCCGCGTTTGACCGCGCCGCGCCTGCGGGCCCGCTCCACCAGCAGGTGACGCATGGTTCGCGCCGCCCAATAAAAGAATTGGCGCCGATTCTTGATATCCAAGCCGCGACTTTCCATCAAACGCACACAGGCTTCGTTCACGAGGGCGGTGGTTTGTAAGGTGACATGACGCTGACCCCGTAATTGCCGACTGGCTACCCGGCGCAACTCATCGTATGCTTTGGGCAGAATGCTTTCCAAGGATTCCAGGTCTTCTTTGGCGTTTTCGGGCAGGAAACCTTCTAGATCCTTGCTGTAAGCGGGAAGGAATTCGTCTAATTCTTGGCTGGTTTCCATACACGGATCTCCAAAGGGACGTCAGGGCGCACGGGGACTACTCCCAAGTATCGGTAAAGCTGCTGTCGAAATCAATACTCTTTTCAGGAAAGAGTGTTTTGTGAGACGACATCAGTTTAACTCATTTGAGGATCTTTATGTGCCAACTTTACTTGAATCACCAGTGTTGCCTGACATCCCACTGCTCCATAAAAGCCTTCTGAGCGTTTGACTCGTATTCAAAAAGCACGTCACGAACCATTTCCAAGCCGGCAATGTCATCCTCTCGGTAATCCATTCTCGGTCGCCCGGTAAGAGCCAGGAGTTCGTTTAAGCCGGCCCCTTCGCCGGCGTAGGGCCGCCGGGCGTGATCGTAGCGCAGGAACTGAAGAATACGAAGGGCGTCGAAACGCTCATGGCAGGCGCGCACGAAGGCTTCCGGGTTTCGATGGTTGCGGCGCATGCGGACGAAGGGCTCGTATCCGCCTAATCGCTCTTCCAAAAAATCGCCGACGGGCAGGTCGATATCTTGGGTATGCAGCGCGGGAAACAGCGCGTAGGTTTCCGCGATCAGGTCGAAGCCGGCCTGGGCGTAGAAGGGATAGCGTTGTTTCAGAACATCGGGCCGACTCATGGCAGGACCGGTGCCGAAGGGATTGCGAACGGACCGACGAGGCGAGGGTTCCACCCGGCAGGGCAGATAGCGAATCACGGGTCCGCATTTGCGCATTTGCTGCATGAAATAGAAATCTTCTCCGGCCTTACGCGGGGCCATTCCGCCGATAGCCCGCCAGGCGCGGGCGGTAAAGGCCATGCCGGAACCGATAGGCAGGAAGGCGTATGGACAGCCGATGCGCCAGAGGCTCAACTGGTAATAACGCATATAGATTTCGTAACGCAGGATATTTCGTGCGGCCCCCGGGTCCGTGGGCAAGGGATGATAATAGGGGGCGGCAAGGGCGACCGCGTTGGGATGAGCGGCAAAGGCTTCTCGAACGGCGCGCACATATTCCGGCTGAACTCGCGTGTCGGCATCCATGGAGATGAACACGGTCGCATCTTCCCGATCCGCGACAGCATGTTCGAAGAGGAAGCGCCGCGCCCAACCGGCGCCGGCTTTTTTGGCAGGCGGCGCGGTGCCGGGATCGAGCGCGGTCAGAACATGCAGGGGAAAAGGAAACCGGGCGCCTTGCAGCCAGGCGGCCAGTTGACGATTGCGTCGGTCTACCTCGGCGTGTTGCGGGTCGAGGGCGTATTCCGCGGGTTGATTGATGCCAACCCAAACGTGAAACCGGGGATCGTCCTGAGCGGCCAGATCCTCTAACACGGCCGGTAGCCAGTCACCCTCATCAAACGCGGGAATGCCGATATGGACGGGTCGTGTCATAAAACTCCTGCCCTACAAGGTCAGGGCATTGTTCCATGAAGACGTGCGCGGGGCAATCAGTTCTTGCCGTTGGTACGGCGCAGATACTCCCAGAACTGATCGGCGGGCAGGGGTTTGGAGAAGAAATAGCCCTGTACTTCATCACACCGCAGGCTGCGTAGAAAGGGTAATTGGTCCTGGTTCTCCACGCCCTCCGCAACGACCTTCAAGCCAAGGTCATGAGCCAGGCCGATGATGGTTCGGGTAATGATGGCGTCGCGCTCATTGTCGCTGACGCGCTCGATAAAGGACCGGTCGATCTTCAGCGTATCCAGGGGAAAATCCTTCAGGTAGCTGAGCGAACTGTAACCGGTGCCGAAGTCGTCGATGGCGATATTGACGCCGATATCGCGCAGGCCGCGCAGGATATCCAAGCTCTTGGCGTCCCGATTGATCATGACCTCCTCGGTCAATTCCAACTCGATGAAGCTGGGATCGATTCCCGTGCGTTGCAGCATCTGGTCCAGTAACTCCAGAACGCCGCTCTCGTTGAACTGGCGTCCGGAAATATTGACGCCCATTCTCAACGGACGGTTGGCGTTGTGATCCCATTGACTGTATTGAGTAAGCGCGGCCTTCAAAACCCACTCGCCGATGGGCAGGATGAGCCCGGTCTCGTTGGCCAGCGGCAGGAAGCGGCCGGGTGAAACGAGTCCCATGGTGGGATGCCGCCAGCGCAACAGTGCCTCGGCGCCCACCACGTGCTGGGAGCGTAGGTCCAACTGCGGCTGAAAGAAGAGTTCGAACTCATTGTTTTCCAGGGCAAGAATGAGGTCTCGCTCCAGGTTCCGCTGCTCGCGAGCCTCCTCGTTCATGCGACTGGTGAAGAAATGGAAGTCGGTATTGCGATCCTGCTTGGCCCGCATCAAAGCCACATCGGCGTTCTGCAACACGCTTTCGGGATTGTCACCCGCCTCGGGATAGGTGGCAATGCCCACCTTGGTGCTGATGGCAATGCGTCGGTTTTCGATGAGGACGGGTTCGCTGAGGACCGAGATCACTTTTTCCGCGATAACGGCGCCGTGACGCGGGTCTTGGTGACTTTCCACCAGGATGGTGAACTGGTCGCCGCTCATACGGGCAATCACATCGCCCTTACGCAGGGTCTGCCGCAGGCGACCGGCTACCTCGGTCAATACCTGGTCACCGATTTGATGACCCTGTTTATCGTTGATTTCCTTGAAATTGGCCAAATCCAGGAACATGACCGCGTAACGGGCGCCGCGCCTACGGGCTCGGGCGTGCGACTTGTTCAAAAAGTCCAGGAACAGTTCACGGTTGGCCAAACCCGTCAGGGGATCATGCCCGGCGCGATGACTCAATCGTTTGGTCTCGCGTTGCATACTTTCATGGCGGTGAATATGCGGCGAGACATCGATGACCTCGATCATACACAAAAAGGCATCGTCTCCGCCGCGGAAACCCCTGACGGAAAGTTTCTGATACAACAACTCCTCGGAACCCGGATTGCGGAGCGGCAGGGGGTGCGGTGTGAACGAAGAGGAAATGGTTGCGGAAAGACCCTGGAAGGCATCCTCCACCGCATGCAGAAGGCGCGGGGGAAGATTACCGAAGACCTGGGAAAGGGTGAGATCCTTGACTTCCTCCGACTTTTTACCGCTCTTTTCCTCCATCCAACGGTTCCATAACTGAATACGGCTCTTGTCATCGAGCAGGATCTTCCCGCATTCGCTGTGCTCGATTACTTTTCTTAGTAGGCCGCTGTCCACCTGGAACCCCCGACAATTATCCTCATATCGGTTATCGGGGCGATGAGGTCTAAAATTAAGGTCTTTTTGAAAAAACATGATATGTCAGCCAGGCATCCGCCCGGAACAAGGAAAAGGCGATAGTGTTTTGGTCGTTCAGCGGGCTATAATGCCCTTCCCGGAGGTGTGTCCATGAATCTGGTCGATATCGGTATCAACCTGACACATAAATCGTTTACAACCGACCGGGATACGGTCATCGCGCAAGCCTCGGAAGCCGGTGTGACACGCATGATCCTCACCGGAACATCCGAAACGGTAAGCCGGGAGGCCGCGGAGCTGGCCGTTACCCGACCCGGCACGCTCTACGCCACGGCCGGGGTTCATCCCCACTACGCTCGCGACTTCACCGATCGTACGTTGGATACGCTGAGAGGTTTATCGGCACGGCCCGAGGTGGTCGCGGTAGGCGAATGCGGGTTGGACTTCAACCGCAATTTCTCACCGCCCGAGGACCAGAAACGCGCCTTCGAGGCGCAGTTGGAACTTGCCGCGGAGGTCAACCTGCCGCTTTTCCTCCATGAGCGCGACGCCTATCCGACCTTACGAGACATGATCGAGCGCCGCCGCGACTGCCTGGGTGCGTTAGTCGTCCACTGTTTCACGGGCAACCGCGAGGCTCTGGATGCCTACCTTGCCTTGGACTGCCATATCGGCATCACGGGTTGGATTTGCGACGAACGGCGCGGTCAAGACCTGCTTGAACTGGTGAAGCATATTCCCGCCGACCGCTTGATGATTGAAACCGACGCGCCCTACCTGTTGCCGCGCAATATTCGCCCCAAGCCCGCCTCACGGCGTAACGAACCGCGCTACCTGACCTATGTCCGTGACGCTGTGGCCGCGTGTACGGGCAAATCGCCGGAACAGGTGGCGCGCGAGACAACGGCCGCGGCGGAAGCCTTTTTCAATCTTGCTTGAGTCGTGTTTCTCGAAAGATCATGCAGAAACCAACGAGTTCTTAATGCCCGGCCGGCAGTTGAGGAACCCGGTCACGGCACAACGACAAGCTGCTTATCACTTTTTGGACGCAACGTAAAAAGTGACAGAATGCGAATCACGTCACTTTTGTACAGTGGACACATCGATCGATAGACCCTATGTTTTCTAAAACGGGAAGCGTCCCCACGTATACCCGGCATCGATGAAAGCAGGCGTTCGATTCATGTTTGCCTGCCATTCTTTCCGTCCAGGAGCGACCATGACCCGGAATAAAGGCTGGATTGCCTTCTTAGGCATACTGGCATCCCTGTTCTCACTTCATATCTGATACCCGCATCCCCGAGCTGCCGTATTCACGGGGAAATGCGGGCTACGGGACTCAAGAAAGCATCGAACCAAAAAAAGAAAGGGCCCACCGGCCCGGACAGGAAGGCATTGTGTCGACAGGTCAGGATATGTGGGCGTCCGCAAGGAGCAACCCGGCGAACACCCTTCCCCAAGTGTCATGTAGAAGTCTTGCCGGATCTTTGTCGGGGCGGTCCCAGGCCGGTCCAAGACCGCCGATTTAATGTCGTAATGGTCGCGCGTCAGCTCTTATGGACGGTGCGAACCACCTGCTTTTCGAAATCGTTGCCTTTCAAATACACCCAGCGGCCCAGGGATACCGATTCAATACCCTGGGCAGTCAGTCCGGCCGCCAGCGACCGACAGTCGGCGTCAGTGAAGATCTTGGGGCCGAATTGCACGAAAATGCGGGTATCGGTGTCTTCCGGTTCAAGCGTGTGGGTGCGGGTAATATCCAGGGTGACATCCCCGTATATGCCGGTGATCCATTCCCAATAATCCTCGTAATCGTGGCGAATTCTCCTCAAATTCAAGGCCTGGCCAAGGCGCATCAGATGCATGCCTGTTCGAAACCAGATATCGGTAATCACCGGGTTTTCCATCGCTGTTGTTCTCCCCCTACTGTTTCATTTCAACATACCGGACAATGAAACTGCAAGCATCCGGAAGATGGTGCGGCCGGTCCAAAAACACCAAAGCCCCGCCGGGGCGGGGCTTTCTCGATCCACCCTCGGGCGGGATGATTGGGGACGGTTCGCTTACTTGCGGCCGTACTTGCGGCGGAAGCGCTCGACGCGACCCTCGGTATCGACCAGTTTCTGGTTACCGGTCCAGAAGGGATGGCTGTCGGAGGAGATTTCCAAACGCACTTCATAATGAGGAACACCGTCGACGTCGCGCTGTGTATCGGACTTCATGGTGGAGTAGGTCGTGAACTCCGCGCCCGTACCGGCGTCGACAAAAACCACGGGATGGTATTTCGGGTGGATGCCTTGCTTCATGATCAAACCTCGATAATGTTTTTTGGGGTTTCCAATCCCAAAGGCCCGTCAGGCCGTAAGCTCACTATCATGCCACTTTCACGACCGCTTGTCATTAAAAATGTAGGAGTTGCATGGTCGAAACATCAAAAAAGAGACGAAAAACCGCTCGTGAATCCGAAAATGGGCCCGCGAGCGTTCCGATTATTCCTTTTCAGCCAGCCAACGCTCGGCCTCGATGGCGGCCATACAACCGGTGCCCGCCGCGGTCACGGCCTGGCGATAAACGGCATCCTGCACATCGCCGCAGGCATAGACGCCCGGAACATCCGTGGCCGTGCTGTCGGGTTTGGTGATCAGGTAACCCACGTCGTCCATGGACAACTGACCTTTGAATAATTCGCTGTTGGGTTTGTGGCCGATGGCGATGAACAAGCCTTCCATGGCCTTCTCGGTTGCCTCACCGGAAACAACGTTCTTCAGCTTCAACGCGTTGACGCCGCCTTCCGGGGTGCCGATGACATCCTCGACCACCGTATCCCAGATGAACTCGATCTTGGGATCGTTCTCCGCGCGGTGCTGCATGGCTTTGGAAGCGCGCAACTCGCGACGGCGGTGAATCACGTAGACCTTGCTTGCGAATTTGGTCAGGAAGGTGGCTTCCTCCATGGCGGTATCGCCGCCGCCCACCACTGCGATTTCCTTGCCCCGAAAGAAGAAGCCGTCACAGGTGGCGCAGGCGGAAACGCCGTGACCCATCAACTTGGATTCGTTTTCCAGGCCCAACAATTTGGCGGTGGCGCCGGTCGAAATAATGACCGCATCGCAGGTATAGCGGTCGTTGCCCACCTGGACGTGATGCACGCCGTCCTTGCCCAGTTCAACCCTATCGACGTGTTCCCGAATGCAACGGGCGCCGAAGCGCTCGGCCTGTTCGCGGAATTTTTCCATCATCTCCGGGCCCATCACCCCGTCGGGGAAACCCGGGTAGTTTTCAACATCGGTAGTAATCGTCAATTGACCGCCGGGTTGAATGCCTTCAAAAACCAGGGGTTCGAGATCCGCCCGGGCGGCGTAGATGGCCGCGGTCAAACCCGCCGGGCCCGACCCGATGATGATAACCTTTTCATGACTCATAAAACCCACTCCCTATCCTGCTCGATATCACAAGGGGCTTATTATCCCCGAAACGGTCGGGGAAATCCAGCCACACCTTATACGCTTTTTCGGCCGTTTCTGTTCCCGATGATATCAAAACGCCAACTTCGAGAAACCCGCCGGCGTCACACAAGTCAAAAAGCGAGAGTGCGAATCGAAAATCCGGGGCCTCGACAGCGTCATATTCCATGCCGAGTGAATGATCAAGAATGATATCGAAGATAGGGAGTTGCAATTCACATTTGATCTCGCCGAGCTTCTCGCCATACTTTCTCACCCATCTTCTCGCCAGGCTTGCGATTTTCTTCCGCGATGTTCTCGAAATACTCTCGGTTTCTTCCAGAGCAACTAACCGTAACAGAAACAATGCCTTAGCCTACTTCGGCTACCTCCTCGACAGTCGTCAATTGGGTTACGAATCCACCTTCACCCTACACGATGGTCCAGGATACACGGCCGTCAAATGGATCACGGCATTCTAACTTGTGACAACCGTCTCCTGATAGAAGCGGGGCCGTCTTGAATCGATATTCCGCTTACGCCCGAGAAACCATAAATGGGTGGTCGGGCCTGGCTTCAATCATGATAAATGAACATAGTTGATCGACGTCGCAGTGCCGATGATGCCTTCACAAGCGTCCAAGGCATCTTTACGGAAACCACCCGTGGCCAGAATACAAGGCACCACGTCCCGGTCGGGGTTCTCATTCTTGAAGGTAGCGACGCGTTCGATCAGGGTTTCTACGATCGAGGCGGTGATAGGGTCTTCGTGCTTCTTGACCTCGATCAGCAGGGTGCGGTTATCCGTCCCGTCGATTCGCAAATCGACCTCGCCGCCTTCGCCGTCCGGGGCTTGCACCACATAGCGGGGATAGATGCGGGCGATCTCGAATTCCCGATCATCTTCAATGCCGTCGAAATAAACCGAGGGTTTGAAGCGCTTGCGCGTGCGCATGTCATTTTCCAATTGCATCTCGGCGAAGCGGCCCGCCAGGTTGTTCAGTTTGCCTTGTAGGGACTTTTTCTCTTGTCTCACGCGGGCCAGTTCTTCCTGGATGCCCAACTCTGCTTCCGGGTCCAGTTCGGCCAACTGGTCTTTGAAGCGCTGCTTCAACAACATGTAGAAGGTGCCGTCCTTCAGGGCGTAGTAACGGTATTCCGTTCGGGCGGCGTGAATCAGTTCGGCCTTGCGCAGCATTTCCAGTTTTTGATGGATCTCTTCCTCGGAGATGGGTAAGGCAAGTCGTTCCTTGAGGATCTTGGGCGTGAATTGTTCGTCGGCCAGGCGCGTCAAATACAAGAGAATCTTCTTGGCGTGCCGCTCATTGATACGCGACAACGAGCGATCCAGCCAGGTTTCCCATTCCTGGGATAGCTCCGCGTGTTCGTTACCCGTTTCAAAATCCACCACGCGCGCCACGCCTTCCAAGGTGGTCAGGTCGCGCTCCGGGCAACTACTGCGTACGGCACAGGCAATAAAATAGGGGTCGGAGAAGCAGAGCATGTTGAGAAAGACGGCCGCTTCATTGGTGATGGGTTCTTCATAGATTTCGGCATAACGGTAAACAGCTTCCAGACCTTCTTCATCGGTCAGGTAGGACGACATCCAACGCTTACCGAGCCGACCGGCTTCCAGATAGGTGTCGATGGCCTCGATCAGCCAACCCACCGCGGAGCCCGCGGCCAACATGGGCGCAATTTTGGACTCGGAGAGTTCGTGGTAACTGCCGGGAATGGTTTCATCCAGATTCTTTTTATCCTTGTCAGTGTAAACATAATGGCTCAGGTTCTGGAACTCGTCGATCATCACCACAAAGCGAAGGTCATGGACAGACGCCAGGCGGTGGGGCGCATGAATCGCCAGATCCCACATGTAGTCGTGAAGGCCCTTTTCAAAAAGTGCCGGTAATTCTGTCGCGATGCGTTCAAGGATATCGATCTGATGTTCTCGCCCATAGTCGGCAATGGCTTCCAAGCTTAAAGGAACTCTTGCCGGGTTTGAATTCCGCTCTCGAAAGGAAATGAATTGCGATGCAAAAACCTGAAAATAGTTGATGGCCAGATAGGGGTACCAGACCTTGCGCTCCACAATCTCCAAATAAAACGGGATCACCTGCCCGTCAGCACTCCAAAGTTGATTGAACAGGCGTTGCATAAAGGCGGTCTTGCCCGATTTCTTCCGAGCCAGGATGACCCGCGACTTGGAAATCATCTTGGGAATGCCCGCAAACCATTTATGGTATTCCGCGGTTTCCGCAACTCTTTCAACAAAGAGATCGGGGGCGCCGATTCGTTCTTTCAAAGGGTACTTCATCTGTTTGATCTTCAGGCTCATCCAGGACTCCCGATACATGCCGTCCCGCCAAGCATAACACGGACGCACTGCTTTGGTTCTGCTTGCTTTCATTCGGGTTTGTCCTTGTGCCATCGGTCAAATCTTCAATGGATCATAATCGTTGGGAAGCACCAACGTCCGGCTCACGTCACTCACGTCATGGGGAAAGACCGGCCGGACCTCTTCCATGACTCAGGTCAACGCAACCGAACTCGAACTCCGATGGAATGATCAGACCAATAACTCGATGGAAATAAGCGGCCGATCGGAGACCCCTGCATGGATCGCAAGCGCCGGCTGCCGGCGAAAGACATCCATATCGAAGTAGGAGCCCAACCCAATGCGGCACGGAATGCCAAGCTGCACAACGGATACTAGATTCTCAAAATCATAAAGGCGATTAACTCTCGCTGCTTCTATTTATCGAAAAGGTTAAGGTCAATAATTTGGTGCAGCATAACGCAGTAAAGATCCGCAGTATTAAGATGTTAATCCGAGGTCATGCCTAAGCTAGGAACAGGCTCTAAAACCTCAATAGTTAATGTACCTTTTCTGCCGTTCGATACAGAAATTCCAAAGTTAGATGGTACAAAAAGCTCAAATGGCTGGCTAAGCGCGAAGTATCGGTTTTTACCACGAGATTTGACCACTAGCAACTCAACAGCAACTTCGCTTGAGTACCCTGCAGTAAAGTTGCCAATAGGAGTTGTAGCTGTCACGCCAATAGAAAAGCCACTCTCAGAGTAAATTGATAAAGGGAGACCCTTGGGCTGAAAGCTGAGTTTAATGTTTACATTTTTGTTGTTAACTGCTTCTCGTTGCGTAACACTCTTCAGCCAAAGGCTTTTTATCTTGTAATACTTAGCACTTTTTTCCGAAAGCGCATTGAAATCCTTGTGAGCGTCAAAATTCGCTATATACTCGAAAAGTTCTAGCTTGGCTGAATATAGGTCGCTTAGGCTTGAAGGCGGCAAAGTGCTTTGTGCAGAAAATTGTGCATTGTTTATCTGAGATTGAAGTGATTCAATTTTCCTATTTATGTTTTTCAGTGTAGTACTTTGATCATCCTTGCCCCCAAGATCAATCATTGCACAGTATTCATGATATAACGAAACGACTTCTCGGCATTCGTAAGCAAGATTAGGAGGATGATGAACAATGAAGTAACCTTCTTCTTCAGCAGTTTTCTTGCCGTATGTGTTATCACAACCTTGTGTTAAAAACACAGAAAGAAAGAGCAAAATAAAAAAGAAAGGCTTCTTTATTGTAAAACATGCTCGTCCTTTTGTCCTTTTGTAAAGCGAAACATCCACTTCCTCCAGGGTTCGCTTTTTTCATAAGCCAAAACTTGGGTAATGCATTATGAGCTCAAATGCTGGCATCATTGAAATCAATTGATCCACTATACATGAACTCAAATATAAAACAAAGGAAATTGTCGGGTCCAGATTTCAAGTTCTTTTCTTTGATTGCTGGATGGAAGCCTGTATCTGTCCAGGAAATTAATCGTGGAACCTTCGCAGCGCTAGGCGCATAGCGTTGATTATGACAATCGGTCAGAGCCTAGTTTTGCCGCGAAAGGGGGAACCCAGTCTGGAAATGAAATTGTTGAGGCGCCCTGCCTGCAAAGCTAAATGATTTGTCAGGCTCCCCGACTTAGAAGCGAAGGTTAAACCAAGCCTCGATGGAAACTTTCGGTGCATTTATTCACCCGAAGCGATTGTCCAGGGAATTTTAAGCCCTCGAGTGGTCAATGAATCTAAGAGATAAGGGAAAGGTACCGAGGTGGGAATACCTGGGAATACCCGCTCCTACTTTCGGTGTTGCTCTTTAAATTGGTCGCTCCCAACATAGGTTTTCTTTGCCCGAATCCAAAGGAGAACCAGTATGGTCATCAAAACTTTCGTCCGAACCGGCCTGGCTGAAAAAGACGGCGACGTACTCACCTGAGTGGAGGGTTTCATGAAGCTGAAAACCAATCTGAATGCAGGCGCAGAAACAGAAACTGACATTCTGCAGTAGCGGGGCGGTCCGGGAGATCTTCGCCTATCTTCCGGGCGTTCCCTTCCCACAAAGCCTTAAGGTAGTTGTTCAGTGCATCGAACACCTGAATTGATTGTCAAATAGCTATTTCCTCTCAAATTGATCAAGTTTTTTACACAACGGGTCGAATTTGGACGGAAAAAGATACCGACTCCCGGGAAAAGGTCTACCTGAGCGCGCCGAAGGTAGCATCATTCCCGGGAAGAGGACTACCTTCGGCACTCGCGGGCGGCACCATTCTTGGGAATGGTTATACCTCGACGGCTTCACACCGGTCCTGTTCCCGGAAAACTGCCCAACTGAAAACCATCCTTGGTTGTATTCCTGGGAAATGCGATGTCTTGTGTATACCGGGCACCTCTGATTTTGGGCACGAAGTTGTTAAATGTTCCAGAAGTCGTTATAGTTTTCGGGATTGATAGCCCTTTGCCGGCGGCGAGTTGACAAATTCTCAGGTCGAAAACCCTTTTTGTGATCACTGCAAGCGTGATTCCCCGGAGTGGGGTTGTGTTTTTGAAAGCCACAATATGTGCGCTCGGGAATAATGGTGGATTTGTCCGCAAGGATGGTTTGCCGCCCGAGATCGGCCCTGCTGTTGCGGGCGTGGTCGTGCATGACTACCGACCGGATTTCCGTCAAAACTCACCGGTATTTCCAGGGCCGGCGTTCGCAATGTGGACAGGGTACGTTCGCTTCCAAGGGCTCCCGCGCCTGCTTGCTCCTGAAGTCGTTACTTTAATTACTGCGCACCGGCCTGTATTCCGGGTATAATTTGCCCTTGCCTTAACTCGTGTCCCCCATGGGAACAAATTCCCAAACGCACACCTGAAAAAAAATGACCCGCAAACAAAAAAGAGGATTTATATGAATTCGGTCCTCTCCTTACTGTCTGACTTCCGCCGGAAGGGTATTAAAGTCTGGGCAGAGGGCGAAAAATTACGCTTCAAGGCCCCCAAGGGCGCACTGACGCCCGAGCTCAAGGCTCGGTTACGCGATCACAAGGCCCAGATCATCGCCTTCTTCAAGGAGGCCGAGGGCGCCGCGGCCCAGGCGCCCATCGTCCCCGTACCCAGGGAAGGCAATCCCCCGCTGTCTTTTGCGCAGCAGCGCCTTTGGATTATCGACCAGATGGGCGGCAGCAACAACGGTTACAACATCGTGGCTGCCCTGCGCCTGTTGGGGCCCATTCATATTCCCGCCATGGAAGCCGCGCTGCAAACCATTGTGGACCGTCACGAAAGTTTGCGCACTACCTTCCAAGTGGAAGAGGAAATCCCGGTTCAGGTGATTGCCGATCACCTGCCGGTACGGTTGGGCGCCTTCGACCTGACCCTGTTCGCGGACGCCGACCGGGAAGCCGTTGCGGCCCGCATCGTCGACGATATCGGCCGCGCCGCCTTCGACCTCGCTCGCGGACCCCTGGCTCGTATGGCCTTGTTACGGCAGGGTTTAACGAACCATATCCTGATCGTGACCATGCACCACATCATTTCCGACGGCTGGTCGATCGGCGTCATGATTCAGGAATTGGAGCGCCTCTACTCCTTCTATCTTCAGGCGCGGGACCGCGACGAACCCCAGTTGATGCCGCTGCCGGTTCAATACGCCGATTTCACGGTCTGGCAGCGCAATTGGTTTGAAAGCGACGAGTTGAAGGCGCAACAAGACTATTGGCAGCAACAGTTGGCGGGTTTGCCCGAAATGATTTCCCTTCCCACCGACTTTCCCAGGCCCGCGATCCAGACCTTTAACGGCCGTGAATTCGTGAAACCGTTGGGACCGTCGTTCAGCAGACAGGTAGGAGACCTGGCGCACCGCCTGAAAACCACGCCGTTTACCATCCTGCTCAGTGCCTGGTATGTCTTGCTGCAACGCTATAGCGGCCAGGAAGATCTGGCGGTCGGCACCCCCGTGGCCAATCGTACGCGCGCCGAGATCGAACCCCTGATCGGCTGTTTCGTTAACACCCTGGTCTTGCGCGTTCAACTGCAAAGCCAGGCGCCCTTCACCCAATTGCTGCAACAGGTCCAGCAGGTCAATGCCGACGCCCAGAACCGCCAGGACCTGCCGTTCGAGAAACTGCTGACGACTCTGGACGTGGAACGCAATCCCGCCTATTCGCCGTTGTTCCAGGTCTTCTTCTCCCTGGGTCAACGCCGCGATTTCCCCAGCTTGACCGGCCTGAAAATAGAAGGCGTAGCGCGGGAGCAGACGAGCGCCCTGTTCGACTTGACCCTCAATGTCAACGAATCATCACAGGGTTTTCAACTGGTGTGGGAATACAATACGGATCTCTTCGCCGAGCGAACCATCCAGGGCATGGACGGTCATTACCGACACCTGCTGCAAGAAATCATCGACCATGCCGACAGTCCTGTCCGCGACTTTGCCCTGGTGTCGCATCGGGAACGACGGCGGCTGGTGGTCACCTGGAACCAGGACACGCGGCCCCGTCCCACATGCCCCGGCCATGCGGTGGTGTTGGACCGGGCCGAGGCAGGTCCCGACCGGACGGCGGTGGTGTTCACCGGCCGGCCCGAATCCCCGCAACTTAGCTACGGCGCCCTTGCCGGGCAGATCCAAGCCCTGGCCGCCGTGCTGCTGGAGACCGGCGTACGCGCGGAAGAGCCGGTGGCGCTGCTTTTCGATCGCTCATTCGAAATGTACATCGCCATGACGGCGGTCATGCACGCGGGCGGCGCTTTCGTACCCCTTGACCCGGCTTATCCGGCTGACCGTATATCCATGATCCTGGAAGATTGCGGCGCCCGCCTGGTTTTGGCCGGCGCGGCCTATGCCGATCACGCACCCGGCAAAACCGTGATCGTGGTGGACGGCCCGCTGCCCGAGACCAGGGTTGAAACCACTGTCCACATGGATCAGGCGGCCTATATCATCTACACCTCCGGTTCCACGGGCAGACCCAAGGGCGTGGTGGTCAGTCATGCCGCACTGGCCGCCCATATGGCCGATCAGGGCGCTGACTTCGCCATGGTCGAAGACGATCGCGTGCTGCACATCGCTTCTTACAGCTTCGACGCTTCCTTGGAACAATGGCTGCTCACCCTGATGCGCGGCGCCGCGATCATCGCACCGGGCTCGGGGTTATGGCCGCCTGCCTGGCTCCAAGAGAACCTCAACCGCTACAATGTCACGATCGCCGATTTGCCGCCGGCCTATTGGCACCAGGCTCTCCAAGAGACCAGACCTTATTTTGCGCCGGCCGCGTTGCGCCTGGTCATCACCGGCGGCGAGGCCATGCCCGCTGCCGGCCTGGAGTTGTGGAACCGGTCGCCCACCGACCATATCCGCCTGGTCAACAGCTACGGCCCCACCGAAACCGTGGTTGCCGCCGTCAACTTCGACGTTCCTCGGGGTAAATCCTTCAGTCGCGTTCCCATCGGCCGCCGCCAACGAAGCCGTGTCTTATATGTATTGAACCGACAGGAAGGCGTACAGCCCGTCGGTCTCCCCGGCGAACTGTTCATCGGCGGCCCCTTCATTGCCCGCGGTTATAAGGACCGGCCGGCCAGGACGGCCGAACTCTTTCGCCCCGACCCGTTCAGCGATCTGCCGGGTGCCCGTCTTTATGCGTCGGGCGACAAGGTGCGCTACCTGTCCGACGGCACTCTGGACTTCCTGGGCCGAATCGATCGCCAGCTCAAACTACGCGGCTTCCGTATCGAGCCGGGCGACATCGAGGCCGCGCTAACGGGGCACCCCGACATCTCCCAAGCCTTGGTGCTTAAATACAGGGATCGTCTGGTCGCCTACCTGGTTGCCGAGGACAACCCGCCGGAAGAAAGTGCCTTGCGTTCTCTGCTGGCCGACAAGCTGCCCCGCTTCATGCTGCCGTCGAGCCTGATCTACCTGGCCGCCTTCCCCCTGACACCGGCCGGTAAAATAGACGAGCGAGCACTGCCGGAACCCGGCGTCTCGGTTCAGGAAAGCGAATTGGTGAGGCCCCGCACCGAAATCGAGCGGGAATTGGCGACCATCTGGTCCCAGGTACTGGAAGTAGACGCGGACAACATCGGCATCCACCAGGATTTCTTCGAACTGGGCGGCCATTCTCTGCTGGCGACACGGGTCGTGGCCCGAATTCGCGATCGTCTGGGGCGGGAACTGCCGCTGACCGACCTGTTCACCGCGTCCACCATCGCCCAATTGGCGACGCGGTTACAAGATCCCCTGGCCGTCGGGGAACAAGGCATTGTCCCCGTGCCCAGGGACGGCGACCTGCCCCTGTCCTTCGCCCAACGTCGCTTGTGGTTCCTGGACCAACTGGAGGGCAGCGCCTCGGCAGACAGCGCCTACAACATGCCCGCCGCCCTGCAACTGGACGGCGCGCTCTGTTTGGACCTGCTGCACGGCTCGCTGCAAGGCATCCTGAACCGACACGAGATTCTGCGCACCCGTTACGAGGAAGCGGGTGGACTGCCGCTGCAAATCATCGAACCCGAGGTGCGCCTGAACCTGCCGTTGATCGACCTCGTCGTGTTGGACGATGCCCCCGAGCGCGCCCAAGAGATCGCCGCCGCTGAGGCCCACCGGCCTTTCGACCTGAAAACCGCGCCCATGCTGCGCTGTCTGCTCATCCGCCTGCAAGCCGACCGTCACATCCTGGTCGCCACCATGCACCACATTGCCTCTGACGGCTGGTCTACCGGGTTGCTGGTCAATGAGTTATCTACTTCCTACCGCGCTCTTGCCGCGGGCGACACCACGTCTCTGCCCGCCTCGCCTGTCCAGTACGCCGACTACGCCGCCTGGCAGCACCAATGGCTGGCCGGCGATGCCATGCAAAATCAACTGGATTGGTGGAAGCAACAGCTGGCGCCGCCCCTGAGCGTGCCTCATCCGGCCATCGATCGAGATCCGTCGATGCCCGCCCATCTGGGCGCCTCGGTCAACCTGGGTTTGGATGCAACGCTCAGGCAACAGGTGGAAGAACTTGCCGCCGAGACGGGCGCCACGCCCTTCATGGTTCTGCTGGGCGCTTTCAAGGTTCTGCTGTCGCGGCTTTCCGGCGAAACCGATGTGGTGGTGGGCACGCCCATCGCCGGCCGCCGCTTTGCCGAGTTGGAGCCCCTGATCGGTTGTTTCCTCAACAACCTGGTCCTGCGCACTTACCTCGCCGATACCGGCGATGACGAGGACACCGCCGGTCTGCCCTGCTTCCGTACCCTGCTGGAACGGGTCAGGCAAACCGCGCTGGATGCGTTCAGCCGCCAGGACCTGCCGTTCGAGAAGTTGGTGGAGGAATTGCAGCCGGCGCGGGACTTGGACAGTCATCCGCTGTTCGATATCATGTTCAACCTGGTCAACACCCCGGAGGGAGATCTGGACCTGCCGGGCCTGTCTCTTGCCGGGGTGGACACGGGCGAACCCGACGCCAAGTTCCTGCTGAACCTATATGTTAATGAACTGCACGAGGGTTACCACCTGCGCCTGGTCTATCGCCGCGCCCGCTTCGGCGCCCGCGCAATGCAGATCTTCCTGGAGCAGTTTCGTAACCTGTTGGGTCAATTGCTGGAACGGCCCGACCTGCCCGTGGATCAGCCGGCCCTGGTGGATGATACAGCGCGCCGAGTAACCGCCGACCTGTCGAGTCCCATTGAGAAGCAGAACTTCCCGCTGATCGGCGAGCAGTTTGCGGCCCGGCTTGCGGAGAGCCCCGACGCACCCGCCCTGCGCTTTCGGGATACCACCTGGACCTACACTCAACTGGGCGAGCGGGCCGGCTCGCTCCAGGCGACCCTTACCGAACACGGCTTCAAACCGGGCGACGTGGTTGCTGTTCACGGCGGGCGCTCCGCCGGGCTGGTGACGGCCATGTTGGCCGTGGTTTCACAAGGCGGCGTGCTGCTGAATCTGGACCCCCGCCAACCGGTTGCCCGCAAGACACTGCTGCTGCGCGAGACCGACACCCGCTTCCTGGTGAACCTGGAACCCTTTACGCCGGTGGATGACACACCACCTAGCCTGACCGGCCTTTCCATGGACCCGCAAACAGGCCGGTTGGAACAGGAAATCTCAGGTTCGTTCCAAGCGGTCGAATTGGGTCAGGATGCCCCTTTCTATATCTTCTTCACCTCCGGCACCACGGGCATCCCCAAGGCCATGCTGGGCCGCGCCGTCGGTCTGTCTCACTTCCTCGATTGGCAAGGCCGGACCTTCGATCTGCACGCCGAAGAAAGAGCGGGCCAACTGGCCAACCCCACTTTCGACGCCGTGCTGCGCGATGTCTTCCTGCCCTTAACGCAAGGCGCTTTGCTGTGCATCCCCCCTGATGACGACATCCTTTTGGAACCCAAGCGCCTGCTTCAATGGTTGGCCGATGAAGAAATCAGCGTGCTGAATGTGGTGCCGTCCCTGGTCAACGCCTGGTTGTTACATACCGGGGAAGCGCCGCCGTTGCCCAAGCTGCGCCACATCTTTCTGGCCGGGGAACCGCTCACCGATCGCCTGGTGCGGAACTGGCGCGCCCGCTTCGGCGACCATGCCGCCTTCGTCAATATGTACGGCACCAGCGAAACCACCCTGGCCAAAACCAGCCAGGTGGTTACCCGTCCGCGTCCAGGCAACCAACCGGGCGGTTTTGCACTGCCGGGGGCGCAAGTGGCGGTGGTGGACCGTAGCCTGAAACCGTGCGGCATCGGCGAGCCTGGTGAAATCGTCATTCGCACCCCCTACCGGACCCTGGGTTACCTCAACCAGGCCGCTGAGAACAGGCTTTTTATCCAGAATCCTTTCCGAGACGATCTCGACGACTTGCTCTACCGTACCGGTGATCGCGGTCGCCTGATGCCTGACGGCAACCTGGAGATCCTGGGCCGCCTGGACTTCCAGGTGAAGGTACGCGGTAAACGCGCCGAACCCGAGGAAACCGCCGCGACCATGCGTCATCATTCGGATGTGGACAACGCGGCTGTGATTGCCCTGCCCGACGGTCACGGTAACTATCGCCTGGTCGCCTTCGCCGTGCTGAGCGATGGAGCCGCGAGCGATTCGGCGTCCATCCACGCCTGGCTGGAACAACAACTTCCGGATCACCAGGTTCCCGCTGCCGTTACCATCCTGGAGCGCTTTCCGCTCACCACCAACGGTAAGGTTGACCGCAAAAGGCTGGCGGCATATGCCGAAGACGTCGACACGGGAACCACGCAACAGTATGTGGCCCCGCAAACGCCTACCCAACGCGTCCTGGCCGAAGTCTGGAGTGAAGTGTTGGGTATCCCCAAGGTAGGTATCCAAGATAACTTCTTCCGCGCC
The DNA here is from genome assembly GCA_030066195.1 of Acidobacteriota bacterium. GTDB lineage: Bacteria > Acidobacteriota > Holophagae > Acanthopleuribacterales > Acanthopleuribacteraceae > JASJCB01. The sequence continues at coordinate 31,846 of JASJCB010000025.1, read as the reverse complement.
GGCGGTCATTCTTTGTTAGCGGTTCAGGTCTGCGCCCGCATTCGCGACAGCCTGGCTCGGGAATTGCCGGTTCGCCGCCTGTTCGAAACGCCCACTATCGAGGCGCTGGCAAAGTGGCTGGACCGTCAAGCCGGCGGGGAAAAGGCTCTGCCTGGTTTGGTTCCCCTGCAACACGACGAATTCCTGCCGGTCAGTTTCCCCCAACAACGCCTGTGGTTCATCGACAGCATGGAAGATCAGCCGGGCAGCGCCTACAACATGAGCACCGCCCTGCGCTTGAAGGGCCCCCTGGATCGGGACGCTCTCGATGCGGCGGTGAAAGCGCTGGTCAAGCGCCAGACTTCGTTGCGCACCGTTTTCCTTTCGGCGGACGGCGCCCCGGCGGCGCGATTACTGCCGGAGACCGCGATTGGTTTGACCGTAGAAGCCCTTATTCCGGAAAGCGCCGTCGAGGCAATCGTGGCCGAGGAAGCCGAGCGGCCCTTCGACCTGGAAAAAGGTCCGCTGTTCCGCGTTTGCCTCTATCCCCTGGAAGGCGGGGACCACCTGCTGATTCTGGTCATCCACCACATCATCAGCGACGCCTGGTCGCAAGGGATCCTGGTGGACGAATTGACCGCGCTCTATGCCGATCCCGCTGCCGAACTGCCGGAGCTGCCCGTCCAATATGCCGACTACGCCGCCTGGCTGCAACAACAACTCCAAGGCGAGCAACGCAACGAGCGCCTGGCCTGGTGGCGGCGCGAATTGGGCGACGCACCTGCTCTCCTGGAACTGCCTACCGATCGCCCGCGACCGGCCGTGCAAACCTTCATCGGCGATCTGGCCCACTTCACCATTCCCGCCGAAATCACAGCCCGCCTGGCCGAGATCGAACGAGCCGAGGACGTCACCCGCTTCATGACCTTGCAAGCCGCCTTTGCCGCGCTACTGGTCAGGCTCAGCGGCATGGAAGATATTTGCGTGGGGACCGGGGTCGCCAACCGGACGCATGTGGAAGTGGAGCGCCTGATCGGCTTTTTCGTCAACACCCTGGTGCTGCGCAATGACTGCTCGGGCAACCCCGATTTCCGCAACCTGTTGCAACGCGTCCGCCGCACCACCCTGAACGCCTACGCCCACCAGGAAACGCCCTTCGACCTGGTGGTGGAAGCCGTCAAACCCGATCGGGATCTCAGCCACACGCCCCTGTTCCAGGTGATGTTCGTGCTTGAAAACGCGCCCTTGGGCGAAGCCGCCCTTCCCGATGCGCGCCTGGAACCCGTGGCCACCGGTCGTCGGACTTCCCGCTTCGACATCACCGTCTTCTTCACCGAACACGCGCACGGCATTTGGGGCCTGTTCGAATACAATACCGACCTGTTCGACGCGTCCACCATGGACCGCATGGCCCGGCATTTCGTTCATCTTTTGGAACAGGTCTGCGCGTCGCCCGATCGCCCCTTGAGCGATGTGAACCTGCTCTCGGAAGACGAGACGGCGCAACTGATCACTCATTGGAATCAAACCGGTGCGCCGATTCCCCAAACGTCCCTGGCCGAACAATTCCATCAACAAGCGGCGCGGAACCCGGACGCCGTCGCCGTCTTGACCTCGGAACCTCTGACCTACGGCGACCTGGCAGGCCGCGCCGAACGATTGGCCACCCGTCTGGTGGAACTGGGCGCGGGCCCGTTAACCCCCGTGGGCATTCTGCTGGAGCCGGGCGAGGGTCTGATCACGGCCATGCTTGCCGTTACCGCTGCCGGGGCTGCTTATGTGCCCATGGACCCGGCCGGACCGGTGGAACGTCAGCGAACCATTATGGAAGATACCGGCATGCCGCTGATCATTGCAACGCCCGAAACGGCTGCCGCTATGCCGCAAAACAACGCTGTACTGGTCTCCCCTACAGACGGTTCCAAGGAAGCGGCGCCGCAACTGCAGAAGGTGGACCCGGCCCTGCCCGCCTACATCATGTATACCTCGGGTTCCACGGGTAAACCCAAGGGTACTTTGATTCCCCATCACGGGGTCACGCGCCTGGTTCGCGAAACAGACTACGTCTTCCTGAACGAGGGCAGCCGCGTGGGTCAAATCGCCACCCCGGTCTTCGACGCCGCCACCTTCGAGATCTGGGGACCGCTGTTGAACGGTGCCACCGTGGTTCCCGCTCACCGCGACCTGGCGCTGGATACGGAATCTTTCGCCGCCTGGCTCTGTGAACAACAAATTGACACCCTGTTTATTACCACCGCCCTGTTCAACCGCCACATCAGCGAGCGACCGGATTGTTTCGCATGCCTGGACACCCTGCTCTTCGGCGGGGAAGCTGTCGACGCCGAGCGCGTGCGCCGGGCGCTGGACGAGGGCGCCCCGAAGCGCCTGCTCCATGTCTACGGGCCCACCGAAAATACCACTTTCTCCACCTGGAACCGTGTCCTAAGGGTTGCGGAAGACGCGGAAACCGTGCCGATCGGTAAACCCATTGCCAACACCACCGCCTATGTCTTGGATCGCGCCGGCATGCCCGTACCGGAAAACGTGGTGGGCGAACTCCATCTGGGCGGCATCGGCCTGGCTTCCGGTTACCTGAACCGGCCGGCTCTGACCGCCGAGCGCTTCACCGCCGACCCGTTCAGCGCGGAGCCCGGACAACGCCTGTACCGCACGGGCGACCTGGTGCGGCTGCGCATGGTCGATGACGCGCCGACCCTGCTGTTCGTGGGCAGGAGCGATTACCAGATCAAGCTGCGCGGTTTCCGCATCGAGTTGGGAGAAATCGAGGCGGCCCTGTTGGATCTACCGCGAGTGACCGAGGCCGTGGTGTTGCTGAAACAAAGCGGCGAAACCCGCATGTTGGCGGCCTTCATCACCGGCGAGAAGCTTGACGAGGCCGGCTTGAAAACCGCTCTGGCCGATCGCCTGCCGGACTACATGATCCCGGCGGTTTTCGTGCCCCTGGAAAGCTTCCCGCTGACCGCGGCGGGCAAACTGGACCGCCGCGCCCTGCAAAAACTGGAAACGGCGCGGCCCGACGAGATCATTACCGCGCCGCGCAACCCGATCGAAAAGCGACTGGCCGCTGTTTTCGCCGAGTTGCTGGGTCTTCCCGCGATAGATATCCATCGGAATTTCTTTGATCTGGGCGGACATTCCCTGCTGGCTACTCGCGCCGTCTCGCGCATACGGCAGGAATTCGAGGTGGAGATCGCTCTGAAAGCCTTCTTTGCCGGCCCCACGGTCGCTGCACTGGCCCGGGCCGTTGTGGAGACACGCGGCTCGGCCCATGCGCCGGCGCCCACACTCACCCGTCGCGAAGTGGGCGACAAACCGCCTCTATCCTTTGCCCAGGAACGGCTCTGGTTCCTGACCAAACTCAGCGATGACACGGATACGGCGGCCGTAGCGAGCTACAACGTGCCGGCGGCCCTGCTCCTGGCCGGCCCGCCGGACATTGCCCGGTTAGAAGACGTCTTCAGGCGTATCGAAACCCGCCAGGAGGCGTTGCGCACGGTCTTCCTGGAGGATGACGGCACGGCCTACCAGGCAATTCTGCCGGCGGGCGGTTTTCGCATGACCTTTGCCGACCTCAGCAACCTGTCGCCGGAAGACGCCGAGCAAAAAGCGCGGGAACTGGCGGCGGACGAGATACTGATACCTTTCGACCTGGCCAACGGTCCGGTATGGCGCGCCGCCCTAGTGCGCCTGGCCCCGGACCGGCACGCGTTGCTGTTGAATATGCACCACATCGTGTCCGACGGCTGGTCTATCGAGGTATTGATTCGAGAAATCACGGCGCTTTACAGCGGCGTAGCGGACCGGTTGCCGGACTTACCGGTGCGTTATGTGGACTTTGCCCACTGGCAACGCAACTGGTTGACCGACGAGGCGCTGGACGAACGCCTGGCCTTCTGGAAGCGGGAGTTGGCCGGCATTCCCCACCTGTTGGCGCTGCCCACCGATAAACCCAGGCCGGTGCTGCAAAGTTTCCGGGGCGATAATGTGGGCTTCTCGATACCGCCGCAACTGTTGTCCGCCGTCGATGCCGTCGCCGCCGAGACGCGCTGTACGCGTTTTATGGTGTTGGAAGCAGTCTTCGCAGCGTTGCTGTATCGCTTCAGCGGCCAGGATGATGTGGTGATCGGCACCCCGATCGCGAATAGGAACCGGGCGGAAGTGGAACCCCTGATCGGCTTCTTCGTCAATACCCTGGTCATGCGCAACGACCTGGCCGATAACCCGGACTTCAGAACCCTGTTGACCCGTACGCGCCGCACCGCCCTGGACGCCTTCGACAACCAGGACGCCCCCTTCGAAACCGTGGTCGAGGCCCTGCGCCTGCCGCGCTCCCTCAGTCACACGCCGCTGTTCCAGGTCATGTTCAACCTGATCGACGGTACGGGCGGCGGTTCCGGCGAAACCGCAACGTCGCCGACCGGGCTCTCCCTGGCTCCCTTGGGACAACGCGGGGAAACCGCCAAGTTCGACCTGAGCCTGACCATTACCACCTATGGTGACGGCGCGGGCGCTCGCCTGGAATACTGCATTGACCTGTTCGAGCGCGACACCATCGCCATGTTGACCGAACTGTATGTGCGTATGCTGCAAGCCATGTGCGACAACCCGGAAGCGAACATCGCCGTATTGCATCCGGGTGACGAAGCCCCGGTAGTGCATGACCTGCCGGAAAGACCCTCTGTACCGGCGGTGCCCTTACTGATCGCGGAACGCGCCCAAGCAAACCCGCATGCGCCGGCGCTGGTTCCCGTCGGTCATCCGGCGGACACGCTTACCTATGCGCAACTGATGGAACACAGCCGCATGCTGGCCGGGCGAATGCAACGAGCCGGCGCCGGCGCCGAAACATTCGTAGGTCTGCTGCTGCCGCGCGGTATCGACATGCTGATCGCGCAACTGTCGGTCATGCAGGCGGGCGCCGCCTTCATCCCCCTGGACCCGGCACAGCCCTTGGCCCGCACCGAGGCCATGCTGCAGGACACTGACGCCGTCCTGCTGGTGACGCAACAAAACACGGAACAGCCAGAGGGCAAATTCAAAGTCATCTTAATGGACGATGCAGAGGAAACCTCCGCCGACCTCCGGGAAATACAACCCCATCCGAGCCAGACGGCCTACGCGATCTTCACATCCGGCTCCACGGGTCGACCCAAGGGCGTGGTGGTGTCTCACGGCGCCCTGGCCGATCATTGCCGTTCGATCAGCCGGCGCTTCGAACTGACGCCAAAGGACCGGGTCCTGCAATTCGCCAACCCGGCCTTCGACGCCTCACTAGAACAGTGGCTCCCCGCCCTGACCGCCGGCGCTGCCGTCCACGTTCGCGGCGATGAACTGTGGCCGCCCGAGGAACTGCCGTCTATCCTGGCCGCCGAGCAAATCACCATCGCCAACCCGCCGCCCGCCTACTGGCAGGAAATGTTGACAGCGGGTAGTTTGACGGATCTGCCGCACCTGCGGCTGATGATCCTGGGCGGCGAAGCACTGCCGCTCCAAGGTCTGGCCCGCTGGCAAAAAATGGCGCCGGTGAACATCACCCTGGTCAACGCCTACGGCCCGACGGAAGCGGTCATCACCGCAACCATGCACACGGTCTCGCCGGAAGTTCTGCCGGCCCGGGTCCCCATCGGCACGGCCCTGCCGAACCGTTTCGCACGGGTTTTGGACGCCGACCTGCAGCCCTTACCCAACGGCCTGCCCGGTCAGTTGTACCTGGGAGGACTCCTGGCCCGAGGATACGCGAACGACCCGGCCAAAACGGCCGCGGTCTTCATCCCCGACCCCTTCAGCAAGCAAGCCGGCGCCCGACTGTACGCTTCCGGCGACCTGGTGCGCCGACAGGCTGACGGAACTCTTGAATTCTTGGGCCGCGTGGATCAACAGGTCAAACTTCGCGGTTTCCGCATCGAACCGGGCGAAGTCGAGGCCCGGCTGGTCGGAGCCCCCGGCGTCAAGGCAGCCGCGGTCATCGCGGTCCCCGACGACCACGGAACCCTACGCCTGGCCGCCTACGCGGTCGCCCCGGAAACGGATGCCGAAACCATTCGCAACCATCTGAAATCTACTCTGCCGGACTATATGCAACCCGGCGCCCTGATGCTGTTGGATCAACTGCCGCGAACCGCCGGGGGCAAAATCGACCGCCGCGCCCTACCCGTCCCGCAATGGACCCAAACAGCCGATTATCAACCGCCGCAAAGCGAGGTTGAAAAGGCCCTGGCCGAAATCTGGGCCGAGGTTCTCAAGCTGGACAAGGTAGGCCGCAACGATCAATTCTTCGATCTGGGCGGTCATAGTCTGCTGGCCACCCGTTTGTTGTCCAGAATCTCCAAACAACTGGGTATCGATCTGAACCTCCGTGCCGTCTTCAAAAAACAATCTCTCACCGAACTGGCCGAATTCATAGAGATCCTGCAACTGGTAGAACCCGTTCAGGAAACCGATGAACCCGACGAAGATCGAGAGGAGTTTGAGTTGTAGGCGGATGAGAGACCGTCCATACTCGACGGGCAAGATGCTTCAGTGGAGTAAATATGGGGGTATGTCGAGAACTTCCGATTTCAAGGATGTGCCGATTTCCTGACAATCCTCTTAAGTATTTTTCAGCGAAATGTTGAATTGATCACAGTTATTTATAAAAATGCCGGATTGTTCATTGTCATTGCTCATTGAAAATGCTAATATTTCGAATACCAAATCACCTGTTGAATTTCTCATTGAGTAATCAATTGACATGAGGTGAAAAATGTTCAAGACCTGTGCGTCCCTTTTTGCAACCATCCTTTTGCTTTTAACTGCCACCCCCCTTCTCGCCAAAGAGTTCAACGGCAAAGCCAAGAAAGGAACCAAATCATGTAACAGCAAATTCGAATATGACACCGAGAACTGCGGTAAGGTTTTCCTGAGTTGGGAGTGCGCCAAAGATCTCGGTCTTGGCACCATCAACGGCCACGGCACGGCCGGTACAGGCGATGATACCTTCGATCCCACCGGCTCCCCGGGTTCCGGAAGCGCCAACAACGGAGCCATTACCTATTGGAAATTTACCGGTATCGAAGTCTGTGTTACCGATGATGCGGGCAATGAATGCTGTGTCGCCGGTTTGGAAGTTTGGGTAGTCAAAAACAAGGCCGGTTCCAATTCCATCTTCACTGCAAACAGCCTTCTCAATAAAGCCTGGATCAACGGCGTCAACTCCTGCTCCAGCGGCGCCGGTGATCAGCTCAAAGCCTATTGGTCGGAAGACGGCACCTGGCAGTTGGAGCCTCCCAAAAAGAAACTGGAAGAAAAAACCGACAGTAAAACCGGTGAGGTGAAGAAAGTCGGTGCGGTCACCGTACAGGGATTCGGCGGCGCTACCGAGGTTTTCACTACCACCAGCACTTTGAGTGAATGGACCATCTTGCCTCGTTCCATCGCTGAAGCAGCGGGTTTGGAAATCATGGGCGAAATGGATATCGCCGGAACAAGCACCCACAGGTCCTTGACCTCCGCCAATATGATCGGCGAGGGCAATACTTCCTTTGAAGTGGCCTATGTTGACTTCCTGGACGACGGCGTGAGCGGTCCCCAATCCGGTATGGTCCTGCTGAACAACGATGAAAACAGCGACTTCGGCATGCTCGGCGGTGATTTCCTCACCAATACCGTCTTCGCGCTAGATTCCGACGGCCAACCCTGCCTGGCCGCGCTCTCCGACATCGGCCTGGGTATTCCCCACGTCACCACGGTGGACGGCGACTTTATGAGCGAACTCATCCTCAACAACAGTAGCGGCTCCCCGCAAACCTACGAACTGACGCCCTACCGCGCCGACGGTACCGCGCTCCCCGCGGTCAGCGGCGAGTTGGCCGTTAATCAGACCCTGTACATCTCTCCCGAGGAGTTGTTCGGTACGACTGAGGTCTCGCACTTCGGTATTAACAAAGACAGCCGGATCGGCGTCACTATCGCCTATCAGGATGCCGCCGGTCAAAACAGCCCGGCCCACGTTCGTCAGAACGACATGCGGGCGCAACGCTTCCGCATCTATCCCGGCTCCATGGGCGACGTTACCGACGGTTTTGCCCTGATGAACCCCAATAGAGTCCCGATCGATGTGAAGTGCCGCCAGATGGACAAGCACGGCAATATCATCAGCGAAGTTGCCTTGTTCGACGCGCCCCTGGCTCCGCACGCCAAGGGCCTATATGTCTTCGAAGGCGACTTCTCGCCCGAACAGGAAACCTTCTACGAAATCTATGCCGATCGGTCGTTTGCCATTACGGCGTTGCGTTTCGCCAACAGCGGCAACCGCTACTTCTGGGAAACAGCGGTCACCCCGCTGCCCGCCCTGGAAACGGATGCCCAATAAATCGACAGAAACCGGCGGGAGATTCTTCGGTCCTGTCGTTCCCGAACGATGAAAACCGATTGCCCGCAAACATAAAACCGGCCCGCTCAGCGGGCCGGTTTCCCCGTGTTTCCTTTTCAGGGACAGAGTGAGGCGGCGGTAAGCCGGTGCATCCGGGGAAAAAGCGTTCAGATTCTCTGGTGTTTGGTCATGCCGCCCATGACCACTCCCATCATCCTGACCTTGCCCCAACGTGGCAGCGTTGCCAAAGAACCGGTCAGGAATTTGGTCAAGAAGCCGGGCAAAATGGTGGACTTGCGGCCCAGCGCCCTGAGGATGGGAATACCGACGGCGGACGGCTCCAAGGCATTCCCCATGCGCATATCGGCGCGCTCCGCGAATTCGGTGTTGACCGGACCGGGCGCCGCGGCCAACACGTGCACGCCGTGAGAGCGAAGCTCAACGGCCAGAGCCTCGCCGAGGGATTGGACATAGGCCTTGGTGGCGGCGTAATGGGCGGCATAGGGGACGCCTTGAAAACCCACCATGGAACTCAACAGGATGATCCCACCCCGCTTCTGCCGAGCGAAGAGTCTGCCGAACCGGTGGGTCAGGGCCATCAGGGCTGAACAGTTGACTTGGATCATATTCAGTTCCTCGCCCAGTGAGGATTCGAGGAACCTGCCGGAGGTACCGAACCCCGCGGCGGCTACCAAGAGGCCTACCTTCACATTTTCGGCGGCTCGAACAATGTCCTCCACCCCCTGCGGTGTCGATACATCCGTCGGCGCCACCAGGGTTTGGATACCATGGGCGGCTTGTAATTCAGCGGCAAGTTCCTCCAAGACCCGTTCGCGCCTGGCCGTCAGCACGAGGTTCATGCCGGCCTCGGCCAGACGGACGGCAAGTTCCCTGCCGATCCCGGATGTCGCGCCGGTGACCACCGCCCAGGGTCCGTATTTGTCCATCAGCCGCTTTTGTTCCGCGGAAGAAAAGTTCATGACATCACCCTCACTTGTCGATTTCGATGGTCAGCACCAGCGGCTCATCACCCTTGATTTCGAATTGAGCTTCCTTGAACCGGGGAGGACGCATGGTAGGCCGCACGTTATTGGAAACGCCCCAGGCCTCCTTGGGTATGCCCAGCCAATTGGTGTCCACCTTTTTATTGCCGTTGAGATCGTGACCTATGGAGATGGCGTAAGTACCCGGCGCAACACCCGTAAAACGGAATTGGACGCCTTGTTGGTCGGCCTTCTGCCACTGCGCCGCCTTACCGGCTTTCATGGGAAAGGTTTTCTTGTCATCGAACAAGGTACAGCCGATTTCTCCCTCACCGGATTGAATGCCGGTGACATGGACAATGATATCGGCCGCAAAAGCCCCTGATGAGAAGACGAACGGAATCAGAGAAAGCAGCACCGCAAATTTGGAAAGTGACGGCTTACACATAAGAAACTCCTTTTTGTTCATGAGATTCTGAAAAGAAGATGATCGGGCCACAGAGTCGTCCCGGAATGGCAGAGAAACAGGTAAGAGGAGTCTTGGCAAGAGCCCTGCCGGATTCCCCGGAGATGAAAACGTTCCCGTTCACCACCCGCGCGCAAAAAGGCATGGTAGAACGGCGCGCATGCAAAGACCGGACAGGGAAGATTTGCGCTTCCTTCACAAGGTCACTTGCATGTTGCAAGTAACATAAGCTGCAGACTTTCAAAATGCAAGTAACTTTTGTAATTTTTTGATGAGGGAGCGGTCAATACGGTCTCAATCCGGTGCGAGGTGAAGCATATGACCGAAAAGTCCAACCGCTGAACGGTTGTTTTTTTGGCAATGTCCATGAGGATACTATTTGGAGCGGGCCTTTTCTTTCAAAAGTTTCCAGCCGTTCTCCGTGTCATCGAGAATGGGTCCCACGCGCTCGGAGCCTACCATGGCCTCGATCACCTGGAGGGCCTTTGCTTTTTGCTGTTCCAGCGCCTCCGCCTGGTTCCAATTCTCCTCCGTGCTTTGGTTGTGCTCGATCCAGTTCTGAACCGCTTTGGGCTTTTCCGCGCTGTTCTGATGGGCAAACCAGTGCAGCGCCCGGGCCATCTCTTCGCGCTTATCGAAGTTCCGGCCCCTCTTCCATGCGGATTTACCCATGGCTGACGCGGTCAGGCCCATGGAAATCGTCCCGGCCGCGATGGCGGCGGGCGGCGCCGCGAGCGATGTGACTGCCAACGTACCCGCGGCGGTTGCGGCCGCATCCCGGGTAGCCTTCCGCTTACTCTTCTTGCGCATATAGGCCGCGATTCGGTCCATACCATAGCCCTCCTCCGGAACCTCCCGGTCAGGCGTCTTGAAGGAGAGCATGTGCTCCTGACCCTTTGCCTCCTCACTCATTTCGACCTTACCGATCCTCCGCACCCTATTAAAAGCTTTGACCCCTTGACGCCCCTGGCGGAGCGCCATGGCCCCGCTCAAACCGGGCACCGCGGCCGTCCCCACCGTATTGAACACCGGCGCGGCCTGATCCAAATAACTTGCATGTCCCCCGGCCTGGTGGAGGGCATCGCTCTGGCTGAGGGTCACGGCCGTGTTCTTGACCCCGCTGACCACGTTTTTGGCGAGACCCGCCTTCGCCATCTTCAAATCGCGCGCGGCAGCATCTTTTTCTGCCTGGGTTGAGGTGTTGCTTGAGAGAACGTCTCGGGCGCCGCGGAGGGCTTTCACACCGTAAAAGGCCTCGATTCCTTCACCCAGGAATTCCATCCCGGGGGTAGCGGGATTGGGAATCGAGCCCCCCGACTTCTCCGCCGCTCGGCCCATGGCGCTGTTATGGCTGGTGGCCGCGGCAAGCGTCAGATCGTTGACGGTATTCAAATTCCCCTCGTTGCTGGCGGCAAAAGTAGCGCCGAATTGGCCGACCTCTTCCCCGCCAAACCGCCATTCCGGCGCCGGCGCCAACTTCTTTCGGGGCTCGTCGCTCCTGGATTCCGGCTGTGATTCCACCACCGGAGCGGCATCAACCCCAACGACCTGAGGAGAGGCCGACTGTTGCTCCATTTCCTCTGACGGGTCGGAAGATGTCAGCCGGGGGGTCGGCTCATAGTAGAGCGGATGCATTCCCCCGTAACCCTCTACGGGAGAATCATCGATCGGCGGATCGGTTTCGGCCCTCCCTCTCCCGCCGATATGGGATGCCAAAAGCCCGGCACTCATGGGAACGGAGGGGTTCCGATCGTCTCCGGAGGTATGCCGGTCTTCGGGCGGGGTAACGATGATCTTCGGCACGAAATTGCTGTTGAACATTTGAGCGCCGACGTTGGGGTTGCTGTGCAGGGCAGTATGTCGGCCTTCCGGCGATGTAAGGGAGATATCGGGTACGGAGCTGCCGTGGAACACCCGATCATGTCGGCCTTCAGGCGAGGTAATGGTGATATCCGGTATGGGGGTACTGTTGGACATCTGAGCGCCGACGGTGGGATCATCGAAATCTGTCTCCAATCTTCTTGGAGGATTCCGGGCACCGGGAAAACGATCCCGCCATTCCGGCCCGGAAGTGGAAGAGGAAAACCCAACCGCTTGAATGGGGGCGGCGTTTGTTGTTTGCGGTTCCGGAGGAAAGATGTTGATATTCGCCAGGTTAAAACCCGGATAAACCCCCGGCCCCGTTTGTTGGGACACTGCTGAATCGGGACGGACAGGACAAGTCGGTCTTGTAGGCGGACGCCTCACATAAACCCTCATCGGAAACCACCTGTATTGTTTTGATTCCCTCCCGGTGTAGCAATGATTAACGGCATAGCAAGGGCTGCATTGTAGCATTCCCTGGAAACATTTACCTAATCAAAAGTGAGTTGTGATGTCCATCTTGGAATCGGCGTTTTGCACAATCTGCACGGTCTTTTTCAAAGGTAAACCCGGCTGCCTGGATGATAACCTGTCATTTTGACACCCCTTGCCTGTACCTGCTCGTCGATCTTTCTCATTGATCTCTGCCTGTGTACCTGCTCATCGATCTTGCTGTGCATCGCGTTCAGTTTTCAGGGCTTTATTGGGGCCTCTGCCGGGTAGTTTTGAGAGTGGTGTATTAGAAAGACGGTTGTATGATGGGATGTTTCCTGACTTGTATGGGAAGATGACTCGGAAGAACAATTTCCAAAAACCCCTGGCCGGCAGAGACTTGCCAGGGTAGGATGGGTATCCGGCATCGCGTTTCGTGGCCGCGGAGCCGCCGCTTGCCTTACATTTCAAACCGGAGCCCGGGTAATGGCCCGCAGAATCAAACTTCAAAAGGATGGTGCTCTTTACCACGTCATGACGCGAACCGCCCAACAGATCCATTGGCTGAAAGACCCGGCTGTCAAGGAGATGTTCGCGGATCACATGAATCACCTGGCAGGCGTCTCCAGTAACCGTTTGGTCTCCTGTTGTTCAGTCGATCCCAGGTGATCTTTCCGGCTGAACTCGGCCAAGTTACTCCAGAAGACAACGTTCGGAAATCTTTTCCAGGAATTCCGGTCTTAGGAATGACAAGTATTCCTGAACATGCTGATACTCCTCACGTAGCGATTCGAAAGAGATATAGCTGCAGATGTCCACCAGCGGCGGCTTTAACCTGGAAAAGGTTGGTCGATTAACTTCGGCAAATACCTTGCCGCGACGGTTGCCGGGTGCTAGGAGGTAGAGCGGGATCTTGATATTGGGTTGCATCGCCACGAGGTCTGCCATTCGCAACAAACCGGAGTAGATGGATGTGGTGCTCTCCACTTCAAATGCCGCGACATAGGTGTTTTCTTTCAGCCACAGCACATCGATCAAGGCGATCGTGCGGTTGGTAGCCTCGTCGAATTGGGACGGCAGGTCGTCCTTGATTCGCGGCATATCCGCGAACTTAATCCCCTTGTAGCTACACCCCCGGTCATTGCGTGCGACCCATACATCAAAACCCATTCCGGAGCCCAGTTTGAGCAGTAGGTATTGGATTTCCGTGTGTGCTCGCTCTTCACTTTTGGGTTTATCTGAGGTGCCGGCTTTTTGCTTGCTTGCCTTGGTCGTATCATTTTCCGGGACCGTGACTGCTCCCAGTTTTGACTTAACGGGTCTGGGAGGAGGACGCATTTTTCGTTTATCTAGCGGCCGTTTGACAGGATCGGCCTTGGCGAGCCTCAAAACCTTGAGAACAGCTTCACCGTCTGCCGTGGACCACATTTTCGGGGATGACCGAAAGAAAACCGACCAGGCATTGGGAGATTTCAGGTTTTCGAAAAAAGATAAGCTCTCTTTCATGATCAGTACGGGCACGGCTGTCTCAAGGGTCAGTTGGACGACCGGCTTTACCTTCAAGCGGCAGGGGAAAACCTCATCGGACCAGATCGGCGTCTGGTCTTGATATGCGGCGCCGGTTACCTCAAACACGCCGATAAAGCGCGAAATACGCGTCACGTAGCATAGTAGAAAGTCACCGACGTTTACCTTTTGGAGTGCTGTCCATTGATTCGGCCTGAACCCGGAGGTATTAGCGCCCGCATCGACAAATTCCAACCATGACTCAGGTGTGTACAAGTTTAGCCAAAAGCACTTCTCCATTTACACCTCAAATATTTATATAAGCGCGGGCATTGCGCATCCGCTACATAAAAAATACTAACACGAGGAGACAGGGCCGATACAAGCATAGGAGCGGGTTGAGTGAGGTCGATTTCCGGTCAGCCAATCGGCCTTCGTTCTATGTCTTGCTGAGGCAAGGCTGACCGGGGAGGCTCCACCGGGCTTTCGGGGCCTCATTTGGTCAACTATTTGCCAAGGACATTGTTACCTGATTTTAACGCCCTTATAGATTGTCAAGCCGGCATTTCATTCTAATTTGATCAAGTTTCTTGCAAAAACGACCGGTTTTGAGCGAAAAACTGTGCCGACTCCCGGGAAAAGGTCTACCTGAGCGCGGCCAAGATGGTTCCGTTCCCGGGAATAGGACCGGTTGGCCGGCGTGAAGGCGGTTCTGTTCCCGGGAACAGGTATACCTGATCACGGTCTTGTCGGCCCTGTTCCCGGAAAAGGGCACAACAATTTCTCCTTCATGGTTGTTTTTTAGTCCTAGAGCCCACATGAGCATCATGCGACCCGACCAAAATCGGTCAGGAGGTTGTGATTTTTTTCGTGCTCGGCCCTTATTTTCGGGATTGATACCCCTTTGGAGTACAGCTTCGGCTGAATTTTGGGATTAGGACCCTATTTTTTGCACCCAAAAGGGTGATTCCGGGCACTGAAGTTGCGTTTTTGAATTTCACAATACCGATGCCAGGGAATGGTGCCGCTTTCGGCATCGAGAATGGTTTGATTCCCGGGCTCGGAAACCTGTTTTTCAATGAAAGATCGCGGGAAGGAAGAGGAGGAGACGGGTCAGTTGGGAGTTTCTCGAAGGAAGAGTTTTTTAAAGAAGATAGCTACCAGGTACGGGTAAAAGGCTCCAAGCAAATACGGTGTGATTTTTCTCGGCAACATTCCATCCTTTCAGGTGGCGGGAAAGGGAAAAGATGGCTACGGTGCTCCTTTTCTGGTTCTTCGTACCTCGTCAGCGGTACGTCGACCGAAAGACACGATTCGGCGTTGTTACCCGCTCATGTTCGCGACTTTGACGAGGTCCTGGTCGAGATTGGTGGTTTCGATCACGCTGAGGAGGAGGCCGATTCTTGGGTTCGCCTGAAAGGGTAGATCATCTGCGCCGGAAATGAGTCGGGCAACGGACTTCCCGATACTCCGAAGCGGCTGGGTTGTTCCCCTTTGGGCATGTAGAAGGTGCCGAAGAGGATATCGAAAATTGGGAACAAGCCGGCAAAGTTCTTGTCGGGCACTTCGGAGGAATGGTGCCGGCGATGGAACAGGGGGCTCGCGATGACATAACGTAACGGACCGAAAGACCAGGGCACATTGGCGTGCAGCAGCAAGGCATAGAAGACCAGGAAGGGAACATAGGCGGCCAACGCGTTCAAGGGAAAACCGAGACAGAGCAGAATGACCACCCGTAGAACTTTACCCAACAGGTCGTTAACCGGATGAACGCGAACGGAGGAAAGCCAGTCCAAGCCGGTCGAGCTGTGATGGACCGCGTGAAAGGGCCAGAGCCGCGGTGCGTGGAAGAGGCGGTGTATCCAATAGCCCAAAAAATCACCGAACACCAGCATTTCCAGTGCAATCAGCCACATGGGTTGCCGAGCGATCGGCCCGAAACCTTCCGCGAGCTCGGGGCCGGGCTCAAGACCTAGGAGCAAAGCGACCGGAATAACGGCGATGATGACGGTCGCCTTGGATATCGCCTTGGTCACTACGGGCGTGAAGAACCAGTAAATCAGGTCGGTGCCGACCCCCTTGCGCAGAAGCGGCTTTTCCCGAACAGCCGGGAACAGCTTTTCCAGGCTGTAAAGTACAAGGCCCAGTAAAAGAAACGCAACGGACAATCGGATCAGAGTTGGAATCACGGGCGCCTCCCACATCCTTACAGAACGCTGAGCGACCCTTCAGGTTTAATTGAATTCTTCCGGGCAGAAAAGCCGCGCGGTCTCCTCCAGATCCATGACCTGACCCGCAATGGGGTCCTCCAGGTCCAAGAATCGCGGCAAATTACAGGGTCCGTTGAGGATAGGCGGCCAAGGCGGTGGCGGCTGCAGCCAGGTTTTGTCCTGGTTGCGCATGTGACTCCGGTCGGATGAGAACAGGTTGCGGTATAAGTTGCCGTCCAGCACCCGAAAGCGCGGCAGGTAGACCTCCTCCAGTTCCAATGAGAAACTTCGGGAGAAATAGTGACGCGCGGGAACCGGCATACCCAGGACCGTGTCCAGGTCCCAGACCTGGAATTGTTCCCCAACCCTGACGACCAGGATGACATGGTAATCCCAAAGCACCGGTTCCCAGGTGTTTTCCGCCGCGCGCATGTTCCACACGGCGCAGGTTTTAGCCGCGTTGGTGATGAAGACAACCTTTTGAGGAAGCGCGGCCACATGCGGGTGGAGGCTCAACTGGTAGATATTTTCTTCACAGAAGAAGGGCTGGTAGAGATAATCCCCCATTGCCGGTCCCCCGGGTGTTTTCTATTCCATCATCTCCGCGGCAATCTTCAGGCTCTCCCGCATGCGTTCCAGAGAGGCGCCCAGTCTGGCGACCTCGTCCTTGCCTTGCAGCTTGATGGGCGTATCCATCTTGCCTAAAGAGATTTTCTCGGTGATATCGGTGAGGTAGTTGATCTTACTGGTGACGGTACCGGCCAGGAGGAAACTGAGCAGCACGGCGACCAGGCCGAAGCCGCAACCCTTGATGAACATCAGGAAGGCTTGTTGACCCAACAGCGCTTCGAACTCTTCCACGCGGATATCGGCTTCCAACAGGCCGGAGATATTGCCGTCCTGGTCGAAGATGGGGGCATAGGCCGAAAGCCAGTGGCCGTGATCATCACTATAAAGCCCGGTTCGCGCGGGTTTACCGTCCTTGAGGGTCGGCAGCATCTCCTGGCGAATTTCATACTCGTCGCCGATGTAGGGTTTGTCGTTGGTCATCACCACGAAATGGAGTTTATTGCCTACTTGTCGAAAGGTATAAAGCTCCTGGCTCAAGTTGTTTGCCTTTTTCAGGGCGCGCAGGTGATCGCGCATTTGAATGAAGGTCTCGGTTTCGGCCTGCTTGTTGCGCGTGGCCGCGTCGCCTTCTACAGAAATGGTGTCATGCAGGGTGCCGTCCAGACCCAGGGCGCCCGTGCGGACAATGGCTTCCAACCTTTCGCCCAGGCTTTTCTCCAACTGCAAGCGGGCATTGAGATACGACAGCGAAGTAATCCCCGCGATAACGACGATGCACAGTAAGGAGGTAAACAAGGCAAACTTGATCTTCAGACTCATGGGGGCTCCTTAAAATCTGGTCTTGAGCATGACCGCTCTGTCGAGAAAATCCTCGTGTTTCTCAGTATCGGTGATCCGATCGGCGAGAGCGTTGAGCAGTTTGAACCACTCGCGAGCGGGGACATGATCGGGGTCGAGGCCCCGGGCCTTACATTGCTTTTTGGCCAGGGCGCGGGCCAACGGGCCGAGAAAGGTGGTATAGATGTCCAATAATTCATCGATGATTTCAGGCGGAATCGGTTTGTTTGCCAACGAGGTAGAGTGAATGACGCTCATGCCGGGATCACTTGGTTCGACCTTCTTGCTGCTGGAGACCTGGGAATCGACATCCCCACCTCCCGGAACCGGATCTTCGTTGACGATGGCGTTGATCATGGAGACGTTGGCGTGATCATCGCAAAACAGCAACAACATCCCGTATGTGCCGCGCCTGATCAATACCTTGCCGTTCTCGAACACGAGATCGGAGGTCTTGAATTGAAACGTGCCTTGGATAAGGACTTTGCAAACCAGGCCCAGCTTCTTTTCCATGTCCAACGGCGCCCGACCGGCTATAGACAAGGCGCCCAGGTTATCGAACAGGGCGCCCCAACGGAAACCGGCAACGCCTTCGAAGTCCTCTACCGTGATCATTGGGTAGCTTCCTTTTCGAAGTATCGCGCCAGTTCGGCGGGACGCATCACATTGAATTTGGTGGTCAGGTCATTGGATTCGGTTTCCAAACAGGCCAAGCCGTTCTTACCGGGGAAGACGACGATACGGCGATCCTCGGTGTCGACAAGGCCGCGCTGAAAGCTGCCCAGGTCATCCATTTCGACCAGTTGTTCCAATACGCTGCCCAAAAGGTAGAGGTGTTGGCTGCGGTGATTGGAGACCTTGCCGAAGCGACCGATCGCGTGGCCCTTGGAATTGACGGCGATGCCGCCGGTGGGCTTGACCTCGGCAACCAGAGTCATGGTGTCGTCGTCGGAGAAGGAGGGAATGGATAGGGTTTCCAAATGGGCTTCGACATGGTCCAGGACCTCGCGGGCGGTCTGGTAACGATCGTCAGGATTCTTTTGAGTCAGCTTTTCGATGACCGCGTAGACAGCAGGGTCCACCGAGCGACCGTAGACTTCCGGTCTGGGCAGAGGCTCGTTGACATGTTTCATGAGGACGGAAACAAAGTCCTCGCCGCGAAAGGGCGCGGTGCCGACCATCATCTCGTAAAGAATGATGCCCGTTGAATAGAGATCGCAACGGTGATCCACATTGCGGCCGTTGACCTGTTCGGGGGACATGTATCTCGGCGTACCCAGAACGGTGCCGGCCTTCGTCATGTTCTGGGATTTCTCACGCACCAAGCCGAAGTCAAGAATCACCGCCTGGCGCTCGCGGTTGAGCATGATATTGGCGGGCTTCAGGTCGCGGTGGGTTTTGCCTTTCCCATGGGCGGCTACCAGGCCCAGCAGGACGTCGCGGGTGATGGTCAATGCTTCAAAGCTGGTCAGGGCGCCCTTGTCCTTCATGTACTTTTCCAGGTTGGGTCCCTCGATCAGTTCCATGACCATGTAGGGCCGATCCTCATACTTACCTACGAAGTAGACCTGGACGATGTGGGGACTGCGCAACTGGCCCATGGCGCGGGCCTCGTTATAGAAGCGTTTACCGGCCTCGGGATCTTGGCGCTGGTGTTCCGCGCTGAGGAACTTGACGGCCACATTGCGACCCAAATCCTCCTGGTCTGCCTTGTAAACCGTACCCATGGCGCCGGCGCCCAGTTTCTTGATGATTTGAACCTCGTGGCCCTTGGGTCCTAGTTTGCGCCCGATCATGGGATCGCGCCCGCCCAACATAGAGGCGACGCGTTGGTTTAAATCGGCCACGGTGAAGGGCAGGGTGATGAAGCAATCGATTCCCTTGGTCTTCAAACGATCGGCAATGCTTTGGGTTTTGCGCAACCCGTCCACGAACAAAAGGGGAATCTTGTTTTTGCGCCCATATAGAATGAGACTTTTCAGCTGGTCCCAACTATCGATTCCGTTGAGGTTGATCAGGATGAAATCAGCCGAAATATTTTCCAACAGGAATAACGCGTCCTGGCCGGACTCCACAAAAAAGGTGCGGTAGCCTGTTAATCTCAAGTGCTTTTTGAACTTGGCGGAGAACCGGGCGTCCCTTTCGATAACAAGAATCATACCCGATCCTGTTGCATCACTCATGGTATGGTTCCCTCTCCGAATATCATCACTATAGTTTTTCCCATCTGGAATCACAACCACTTTCCGGGGCTCGGTCGTTTCCTCTTGACATGGGACAGCCGGGACAAAAGGCGATTCAATGGGTAAACGACTTGATTGTCTGAATCATTTCAAAAGATTTCATGATATAACCTTGCCAGGAGGCAATCTTGCAGGGTGAAACCATTTTGGTGGTGGATGATTCCGAGGATATTCGGGATCTGATGGTGAGGCGTCTGTCCAGTTGGGGGCATCGCGTCTTAACGGCGGCAGATGGTTGGGAGGGCTACGAAATCCTCCAACGCGAGGATGTTTGCTTTGTGATTACCGATTGGAGTATGCCCCTTTGCTCCGGTGTCGAATTATGCCGCAAGGTCCGTGCTTCCGACTTCGGCAATTATATCTACCTGATCCTGCTGACCGGTCGATCCGAAATAGAAGACCTTGCCGAGGGCATGGCCGCCGGTGCTGACGATTTCGTTACCAAGCCCTTCGACAGCAGCGAGTTGAAGGCTCGCATCAACGCCGGGTTACGCATTCTGCAGTTGGAGCGGACGCTGAAGGACAAGCAGGCCCACCTCAACAAGGTGAACCGCGAGTTGGAAGCTGCATACGATAAGATCAGCGAGGACCTGCACTTCGCCGCCCAGTTGCAGAAGAACCTGTTGCCGCCGCCTGCCCTGGCAGAAAAGCGCTTTCGTTTCGAGTCTCTGTTCTACCCATCCCGCTTCCTGGCTGGAGACATTTTCAATATCGTCCCCCTGGATGAACGCTATACCGTATGTTATGTGCTGGACGTTTCCGGAAAGGGCGTGCCTGCCGCCTTGTTGTCGTTCACGCTCAGCAAGATTCTTCATCCGGTCGACCAGGAACACGGCGAGAACCGATACACCATCCCCCTATCTTGTCCCAGCGTAACCGCCGCCCAGTTAAACAAAATGTTTCAATCCAGGGGTAGAGGCGCTCAATACTTCACCATGAATTACGTGGTGATCGACCATGTCAAACACCAACTCATGCTCACCCAGGCGGGTCACCCTCCGGCCATCTTCGTACCCGAGGAGGGACCCGTGCGCGCTATCGGTGAGGGCGGTTATCCCATCGGCCTGTTCTCCCCGTCCAAGGTCGTTTACCGCGAGTTGGAAATAGACTACCGGGCGGGGGACCGCTTGTTCCTCTATTCCGACGGCGCCACGGATACGTTCAACCATAAACGCGAGTGCTTCACTGAAGAACGCCTTTTGGACTGCCTTACCGAACTTCGGGGCCGACCCATGGAGGAAATCTTGAGCACCGTCAAAAGCCGCTTGATCGAATGGGCCGGCAGCAGTGACCTGGACGACGACCTGACGATCTGCGCCCTGGAACTACTCTAGCGGATATCTCGGTTCTTCCAGGCATTCAGCATCAGGGAAACATCGTCTTCCAGGAAACCCACGCGATGGGTATTGAGGCCGCTGTCGGGATGGACCTGGACCAGGCCCATGGCTTTGACCCGCACATCATAGCGGCGCGCCAACATCCACCGATAGGTATTGAGCTGAAGCGCGGCCTTGGCAAAGTCGCAATTGGGGATATGGGTCAACGGCCCCAGTCCGTTATCTCCCGGGCGATAGGGCTGCCGGGCCATATGTCGCTTGCGCTTCCAATCCATTAGGAAGTAAGGGCCCTTGGGACTTTGAAACAGGGCGTCTAAGGTTCCGGCCACCCGGTACTCCTCGTCGAAAATGGTCCATTCGAGACGCGCCGGTTTGCCCATTTTGGCGCCTGCCGTTTCGTACCAACGCCGCCAGGCCAGGAAATCGGGATTCTCGGAAAGCGTGCCCTGGGAAAGGAAGTCTTCGACCGTTTGATGGAAAAGGGTTCCCTTATCGGCCGACTCATCGGCATTTTTCTTCCAACGGGCTTCCACTTCCTCGGCGCTCATGCCCTGGTACTTGCCCTTTCCCGCGCAGTTTCGAGCGATGCGCTCACTGTCGAACTTGGGGAAGAAATGGGAAATCACCGTGGTAACCGAGGTGTATTCGACGCCGTCTACTAAATAGGTATGAGGCCCCGGATCAAAGGTAATCCGCGCATCGCGGGGATGTGAAAGCATGGCAAACCCTTCTCCCCGCGTTACCGAAACGCGGGGTTGTGGTTGCATCTTAGCGGCCGGAAGCTCATTTGTCCAACGAGGGGTGATATGATGCCAATCAACCGAGGCTTGAAGGCCGAAGCTTGCTGCTTGGAAGGTTTGTAGTGGATGAATTGCCGGTCGGCTATTATTTGGATAATTTCCTGAAAATCCTCGATTTTGTCGACAATCACTACGCGGACATCCTGGCCTTGGAGGAACGGGAGTTATCGCGCCGCTTCCGTTCGGTCTCCTTATCGGCCCAACGATTGTACGTGCGCCTGATCGGCCGCAAGGGTCCGCACTTCCGTGTGGACAAATTGCATTATCCCGAGATTCCCGACTTGCATCATGCCGCGGACGAGTTGGCGCGGGCTGAACTGCTGTGCATCGATGCGCCGGTCAGCGGGCGGGACCTCCAAAACCTGGTCGCCCTACCCGCGCTTCCCGAATTAGTGCAACTGGTGAAGCAACGCCCCGACCGCTTTGCAGATACCGGCCCCCTATCGCGTTACAACAAATCGGCATTGGTGCAATTGGTGACCGACACCCTGACGCCGGCTGAGATCCATTCAGCTGTGCGCGAGCTGTTCTCCTGGTTTACGCCTCGCTATGTCAGGGCTTTGCAGGTCTATAAGCTGCTCTTCTTCGGTAACCTGCGCCAGGACCTGACGGAATTCGTTCTGGAAGATCTGGGTATGCTGCGTTATGAGGACTATTCCATCGAGGCTGACGATCGCCTGTTCAACTCGCGTGAACTGGTGAAGAAAACCATCGTCATGTCGCAACTCAACGAATGGGCCTGGCTCGCGGAAGAGGGGAAACACGCTACGGCTCTGTGGGCCTTCTGCCTCAGCCTGCCGGACCCGGGAGAGGAACCCAGCCTGCGCCGCCGCTATGATCGCACCCTGAACCGGGCGGGCCGTTTCTTCGAGCGCATCGAGATGCCGGATATTGCCCTAAAACTGTATGACCGCACCCTGGCGCCGCCGTCGCGAGAACGCCGCGCCCGTATCCTGGAGCGGGAGGGCCGATACAAAGAAGCCTTATACTATTGCGAAACCATTGCCAAAGCGCCCCGAGACGAGGAGGAGCGGGAATTCTCGGCTCGTTTCGCGGTGAAACTGCACAAAAAGCTGGGTTACAGCACCAGGCCGGTGCCACGCCTGAAACCGCCGCAAATCGACTTGACCGTCCCCCTCGACCCGCAACTGCATGTAGAAGAAAGGGTGCTGCAACACTATGCTGAACAAAAGACTCCGTGTTTCTACGCGGAAAACGTCTTCTGGCAAAGCCTGTTCGGTCTGCTGTTCTGGGACATCATCTTCATGTCGGTTCGCGGCGCCTTCTTCAACCATTACCAGCGTGGACCCAAGGGCCTGTTTTCATCCAGATTCCGAGACGAGCGAACCGCCGCCGTCCTGGCCAGGCTTGAGGAAATTGCGCAAGGCGGTGCAACGGAGAGAGCGATTCACACCTTCGAGGCTAAAAACGGTATCGCCTGCTACCTGGTTCACTGGCGCTACCTGACCAGAGAAATGCTGGACCTGGCTTTGTCCCACATCCCCGCCGCCCATCTAAGAGCAATCATGGATCGACTGAGCCGGGACCCGGGCGAATACAGAACCGGTTTCCCGGACCTGTTGGTGTTCTTCGAGGAAGGCTACCGATTGGTCGAGGTCAAGGGCCCGGGTGATCAACTACAAAACAACCAACGTCGCTGGATGCGTTACTTTGAAGACCACAAAATCCCCTACGCGGTAGCAAAGGTTTCCTGGACAAACTGATTGATGGAACCGCCATATCCGGCTCCGCCCGAAGCATCTGCTATAATGAGAGCGTGGAACATGTTCCCGGAGGTTTGCGAATGACACTGGAAGCACTGATGGAGAACCTGAAATACCCCGAAGACGATTTCGAAGCCGGCCTGCCCACCATGGACGACCTGCCCTCGGAATACCCGGAGGACCATCAATTGCCCGATATCGTTCACCCCACTCAATGTAACCTCCTCAAAGAATGCCTGCTCATGAGTTTCGAGGCCCGCGGCGTCACCGATTTTTTGATTGCAAGCGAATTGAATATCCACTTTGACAAAAACAACCCCCATTGGCACAAGCAGCCCGACTGGTTTCTGGCCTTGGGAACCTCGCCGGTCTTCAATGCAATGAAACGAAAGAGTTATCTCATCTGGCAAGAGCGCGTTCGTCCCTACCTTGTCTTGGAAATCCTATCCAAGTCTACCGAAAAAGAGGATTTGGGAACCGCCGACTCCAAAGAATATGTGCCTTCCAAGTGGGTGGTCTATGAAGATATCCTCCAGGTTCCTTATTATGTTTTGTATGACCATCATGAGGGCGAGATGAAAGCCTACCGTAGAGATGCTACCGGTTATGTGCCGTTGGCCATCCCCAGAGCCGGATTGTGGTTGGAAGAAATCCAGGTGCGTTTGGGTACCTGGAAAGGTCGTTACCAACATCAAACAAGCACCTGGCTCCGTTTTTATGACAGATCGGGCAAGCTGCTCCCCACCCAGGAAGAGGCGAAAAACAATGCTCTTGCCGAAAAGGAACAAGAGCGCGTCGAGAAAGAGCGGGAGCGCGCCGAAAAAGAGCGGGAGCGCGCCGAGAAAGAGCGGGAGCGCGCCGAGAAAGAGCGCCTGCTGGCCATTCTCAAAGAAGCCGGAATCGACCCCGATAAAGTCTAGATCTCGGCTTCAATCGAAGCGAAACACCCGAACCGTCCACATGGCCGTGAGCAAACTCGCCAACAGCATTCCCAACAGGTGCGGCAAAGCCGAAACGGCTCCATCGCCGAAAAATACAAGCTTGTGCAGCGCATCCATTGCCCATCCCGTCGGCAGGAACAAAGCCAGCTTTTGCATAAACGGCGAGGTCACCTCGATCGGCCACCAGCAGCCCCCCAACGCGGCAAAAACATTAGCCGCCAAAACACCGGCGGCAACCGCCTGGCCTTCCGTCCTGGCGAGGCAGCCCAGCAACATGCCCAGCCAACTCACCAGAATCGCGTAACCCGCCAGAACCAGAGCCACCATGGCCAATTGCGGTCCCCAACTGACACCGAAGAGCAGGCTTCCCACAATCATAGCGAAAATGATTTGAATCAGACCCAGCGCCAGCTTACCAAGCCATTTGCCCGTAACCACCGATGCCCGCGAAATCGGCGCGCTGGCCAGACGTCGCAACAGGCCTTCCCGACGCTCGTTCAATAAGTTGCCGGCGCCCGTGGTCAGCAGCACCAACAGGGTAAACATCACCATGATGCCCGGTACCGATTGGTCGAATCCACGCGGCACCTTCTCCAGGTTGCCGGCGGTGGAAACCTCCACTTCCAGATTGCGCGGCATGGCGTGCAGTTTTTCGAAATCCTTGATCGTGACCATTTCTTCAGCAAGCAGATTGGCCGCGGCCAGGTCCGCCAATACCGTATTGACGGCCCGATAGACCCGAAACTGGTCATAGTCTGAAGTCAAACCTTCACCCCTTCGGCGGAAGGTGACTTCCTGGGGCTCATCGGCCAGCAGGTTTTGCGTAAAATCGGCGGGAATGATGAGACGGCGGGTGTAATCGTCGAAACTCAGGTCGTCCTTGAACTCCAGGACCGGCTTCATGTCCTGCTCTTCCAAGCGACGCAGCAATTCATCGGCCAGGTAACCGCCGTTGTCGCCCACCTGAACCGCAAGACTGACCGGCCCCGAGGGCGACATGCCGCTTCCCCCGGTAACCGCGCCGATGAAATAGAAGAACACGAAGGGCATGATGAATACCCAAAGGATTGCCTCCTTCTGTTTGATCATAATACGCAGGTCATTACCGGCAATAAACAAAGCGTCTTTCAGCATGGTTCAACTCCTGGCGAAAGCGCCGCCGGCGCGTTGGGTGCAGATGATGAAGAGGACCAGGCAAATGCCGATCCCAATCGCCGCGGGTTGCGCCATGTCGGACAATTGGGTTTCGCCGTCCATCAGGGCTACCAGGTGGGTCAGGGACCAACCGTTGGGCGTATAGCGACCCAATGCCGCCATGCCGGCGGGCATCGAATCAAAGGGAAAGAAACTGCCGCCCAGCATCAGCAGGGGTATCAGCACAACACTGGTCAGCATTCCCGCTGCACGTTGACTGGAGGCCAGCATCTGCAACAGCATCATCAAGAGGGTCAACATCGCGCCCGAAATCGAAGCCCAAGCAATCGCACCGGCCAGGTTGGCCATTTGCATGCCGAACGCGTAGCGGGCCAGTCCCAGGCCCACCGAGGAGATCAGAGCAGTAAGTAAAACCGCGGCCAGAATCTTACCGGCCATCAGTTGGAAGACCCGATTGGGCGTCGATAGAAACCGCCGTAAGGTGCCCTGATTCTTTTCCTCCCAAATGTCGCCGCTTACCCCCTGCGCCATGAAGAACAGGGCCATGAACAGCATGGACGGCAGGAACAACTCGCCGATGCCTTTCTGAACCGCTTGCTCCTTCTTCTCCACCACCACTTCGGCGGTGAGCACCGGCGGAAATAATAACTCGCCCAGACGCTTCAAACGGGCGACCAAAGCCTCGTCGCCGGCCAGCTTGGAAAGCAAGGCCAGGGGGTTGTTGACATCTTCCGTGGAGAACTCCCGCAATTGGTCGCCGAAAAGACGCTGTAGATAGAAGACGATCTCGGTCAACAGACCCAGCACCTCTTCCACGATCTGCGGCAAAATGCGTTGCGCGGGATTGGTAATCAATTGGAGCTTAGTGGGCGTTTCGTCCAGAACCGCATCCTGGAATCCTTTAGGCACAATCAGCAAGGCGGTGCCCTTGCCGTCATCGATTCGGGCCCGACCTTCCTCCAGCGAAACCTGTTCTCCGGAAAACGGAGCATCCTGGTTTTGTCCCGAAAGCACCCCGGCCAACATTTGCGAAAGGAAGCTGTTGTCCTGATCCACGATCCAGATCTGAGCCTTGGGCGGACCGCCGCCGGCGCCGAATGCCGTGGTGATGAGCCCGCCGATCATGATGGGAATACCCAGCCACAGCAACAGGGCCAGGGGATCGCGGAACCGCAGTCGCAGGTCTTTGAGCGCTACCCGAAGCATCATCATTCACGCAACTCCCTTCCTGTCAACTTGATAAACAGGGTCTCCAGGCTTGGTCGAGTCAGTGTGGTTTCGCGAATCTCGGCACCTATCTTGGCCAACTCCGCAAAGATCTCGGGCAGGCGGGTCGATGCGTGTTCCGCGGCCAGGGTAAGCTGATCGGCCTCCATTTGAACCATTTCGATGCCTTCGCCCAAACCGCCGCCCAACTTTTCCGGTTCGAAACTACCGCTGAGGCGCAGCAAGTCCCGTTCACCCATAATGGCGCGCAGCTCGTCCAGGCTGCCCTCCGCCATTAATTTACCGTGATCCACAATGGCCAACCGATCGCAAAGGCTTTCGGCTTCTTCCATGTAGTGAGTGGTGTAGAGCACGCAGGTGCCGGATGCGGCCTCCTCGCGAACCAGGTCCAGCAGCTTGACCCGGCTCTGCGGATCGACACCGACCGTGGGTTCGTCCAGCAGCAGCACCTTGGGCCGATGAATGATGCCGCAGGCAAAGTTAAGCCGTCGCTTCATGCCGCCGCTGAAGTTCTTGCAGGGTTCCTTGGCGCGGTCGGAAAGGCCCACCACGTCCAAAACCTCCAGCACCCGCTGTTTCAAGGCGGCCCCGCGCAGTTTGTAGGCGCCGCCCCAATACATCAGGTTCTCGCGTGCGGAAAGATCCTCGTACAGCGCCAACTCCTGCGGCACCACGCCCAAGCTTTCCCGCGAGGCCAGGCTTTGACTGACCACGTCGTGACCCAATACGCGAATATTGCCGCCGGACGGCTGCAACAGTCCGGATATACAGCCGATAGAGGTAGACTTTCCGGCCCCGTTGGGACCCAACAGGCCGAACACGGCGCCCGGCTCGGCTCGAAAACTGAGGTCGTCCACGGCAACGAGTTCGCCGTAGGTCTTGCGCAACTGCTCTACTTCAATCACGACCCACTCCTTGGAAATTACCAGCGTACTTTGAGACAGTTACAGCATACTCCCTGGAGCGGTATTACTGCAAGGCTTTCCCGATCAATGCGTCATGGCGTAGACGACGATATTGATGCCCAGGGGATAGGCGCGGCCCACCGAAAACTTGCGGAAGTATTCGTAATCCACGCCCTCGCGTTCCCAGCCGTCGCCCAGGTCCGTGTTGTGCAGCACCACCGCCATCAGCCGACCCTCGGGGTTGAACAAACCGTAAGCCTCGGCATCCTCGCCGTTTTCCGAACTGGTGCCGTAGCGCAGCCAGTTGTTGATACTGGGCACCTGGGGCACCTCGTCCAAATCGAAGACCGTGTGGTAGATGGGGTGATCCAGGCTGATGGGGTACATGGGATATTGGCTTGCGTCCGGAAAAGCCTTGCGGATTTGCTCCACCCAGTTGTCCCAGTCCCAGCCGCCCCAGAAATCATCCACCAGCAGGAAACCGCCGCGCAAAAGGTATTCCCTCAAGCGCCCGGCGTCGCCCTTGTCCAGGTACAGGTTGCCTACCTCCACCATATAAATGAAGGGAAAAGAGAAAAGGCGGTCGTCGCCCAATTCGATCACCGCGTGGATGATCCTACCGTGCCGATCGCGGTTCACCTGGATGGTCGTTAACTCGCTCAGGCGTAGCGAAAAGTTGATATCGCTGTCCGGGTAATCGGTGCGCCAACCCCAACCGTACTCGTTGCGTTGCTTGTAGTGGATGCGGGCAAAGGTGAAGGTATGGCGCGGAAGATCCAGTGCAACGCCCTCGTCCCATGGATTGACCACGGCCATATTGCCGTAATCGCTGTAACCGTAATCGTAATAGGACTGAGCCCACAAAAAACCGCTGCTCCAGGCAAGCAGCAGGACGATCCACGGTCGGGTGAACATCAGGAGCCCTCTTCAACGATATCCAGCAAACGCTTTTGGGCTTCCCACGAGTAGGGCACGTCTTCCAGCAGGCGAACGGCCTCGGATTTAGCTTCCTTCAAGCGCTTTTGGCCTTTCAGCAGGTCCAGTCGCTTCAGCCGGTAATCCACGGCCCTGGCTTTATCCAGCGTAATCAACCGGTTGAGTTGGTTCAGCGCCTCGTCCGGTTTATTCAGTTTCTCCAGCGCCTGGCTGTAGGCCCGGTGCATGTTCAGGTCGAAGGGATCGATCAGCATACCGGTCCTGGCCGTGTCGTGCAGCTTTTGCCAGGCCTCTTCCTCGGTGTAGATGGGCAGCAGGTCGAGACAGGCGTTCAGGTCGGCCCCGTCATAGGTGAGGGCTTCCTCCAGAATGGTGCGCAGGCCCTCCGTGTTATTCGTCCGGCGGTAGATCTGCGCCAGCATGCCGCGAGGTCCGTCCTCACCCGTGTATTCGGGGAACAGGTCGCGGGCCTTCAGCAATTCTTTTTCCGCCTTTTCCATGTCACCGGCCCGCATGGCATCGGCCCCGGCTTGCATCGCTTTCAGGAAGGGCGATTTGGGATCGGGCACGGGGCGGGCTTGATCGCGGAACAAACCGCCGCCGGCGGGGCCCTCCAGGTTCTTGAGGGTCTTCACGCGTTCGCCCAGGTAGGTTTTGAACGCGTCGTCCAGGGATTCCTTGGAGGCGCCCGCGGCGGCCACCAGCGCTTCCTCGGCGCGGACGCCCTTACCGATGGCCTCCAGCGCATCGACCAGGGCCGGGTGCCCGAAGCGATCCACGTAGAACATAACGAACTCGCCGGAGGCGAAATAACCGTACATGGTGTGCATGCCGCTCTTGGGTTGGGTCAGGTAGGGTTCCAGGTCATCCAGACCGGGCAGACCGTCCTCGTCCAGGATGTTGAGGTAGGGCGGCGCCAGCAGTTGGCCCCAGGACGGGTTGCGTTCCACTTCCTCGTAGACGGAAATACCTTCCGACAGCCAGCGGGGGATGCGGTTCCCGGTTTTTTGCAGGGTAATCACGTGGACGAATTCGTGCCAGAGCGTGGCCTGCCAGTTCATGGTGCCCTTGGTGCGGGCCGACGGCGCGTCCATGGTGATCAGGTTGCCGAAGCAAATGCCCAGAAAACCGACCATGCCGGGCAGACCCAGCGAGCGGACCATGAAATCGTCGTGATCGTCGAAGATCTGAACGGATACCGGACGCTCCACCTTCATGCGGTATTTGACCTCGAGTTGCTTCATGGCCTCGGCCAGCATATCCAACGCGTCATCACCCCAGACCTCGCGTTCGCGCTTGGGAATCTGCAGCTTGAAACCGTCGCGCTCCACCACCACGAATTCCTGGACCTTGTCCATCAACTCCAGCATGTTGAAAACCTGGACATTGAACCGGTCGGCCTCGAAACTCTTCTTCAGTTCGGCATAGCCTTCCTCGTCCCGGCCCAGCCGCAACAGGTCGAAGGCGTAATAGGCCCGGGCCAGGGCGTCGTCGGGGTCCAGCTCCAAGGCGCGTTTCTGAAACCCGGCGGCTTCCTTGAAGCGGTATTTGCGCGACAAGATACGGCCGGTAATGCGCAGCACCTCGGCGGCATAGGGGTTGAACAACAGGGCCTGTTGCCGGATCTGTTCGCTTTCCTCCGGCTTGCCCATCAGAAAGTAGGCGGCCGACTTAAGGCCCAGGAAACGCATGTGATTGGGATTGAAGTCCAGAACCTGCTCGATCTGGTCCAGGGCTTCCTCGAAGCGGTCGTTCTCCAGGTTCAACTCCGCCATAATGGCCAGGGCGCGGGGATGAATGGGATTGACGGCCTGAATCGCTTCCAGCATCTCGCCCAGGCGGGGATCGCCGGATTTCCAATAGCACTCGGCCAGGCCGACCATGGCGTCCAGGTTCTCTTCATCCTGCTTCAATACTTTGTCGAAATACTCCGACGCCAGCTGAAAGTCGAACTTGCGCCAGGCCAACTCACCGGCGGCCAGGTAACGCTTGAGCGTATTTTCCGGCTCGCGCTCCTCCACGCTGAGGATGTCCTGGAAGAGGGAACGCGGGTTCTCGCCCAGCATTTCCTTGATGCGAATCATGGCCAGGGCGTTGTCGGTCTCATCCACGCCGCCGCGAAAGCGGCGATAACGGTTGGCGGCCCGTTCCATGGTGCGCCGATAAGCGGGGATATCGCCCCTGGCTCTATAGTAAATCGCCAGTTGCAGCGCGCTTTTGGGAGAGGGGCGGCGATAGTGCAACCATTCGATTTCACTGATGGCGCGATCCACCTCGCCTACTTCATAATAAAGATCGGCGCGGTCATAGAGCCACAACAGCGGCACCTCGGCGCTGCGGTTGATGGCTTTCTCCAAATACTCCAGCGACTCGCGATACTTGCCGGTGCGACGGAAATCCTGGTAGGTCTCGGTCGTATCCTCGAAGCGAGCCATGGGGTTCTCGCGCCGATTGTTGTCATCCTGAGCCGAAACGAGCGGCCCCCAAAAGCCGAGAACCAAAAGTACCGGGACCCAATGCTTCATGCCGCCCTCCCTGACAAGTATCTCCATGGATTTTACGCTATACGGGCGGCAAAGTTAACAACAACCCCGCCCGCGGACCGCGATCCATCTTCAAAAAGATGCGCGGAAGCATGGCATGCCCCATTTTGAACGAAACGGTTGGGGCTGATCCTACCGGTTTGTCCCATGGCATCCAGGTACACAACGCCCTTCGGGGTAGGGGAATGGGGGGACGTTACCCCAGGTAGGCCGCGATGACGGAGTCATCACGACCAACCTGGGGCTTGTAGTACACAACGCCCTTCGGGGTATAAGAAGACGGCAACAAAGACAAAAAAGCCGACGCCTTGTAAAACCCCAGGTCATGTGGCATTCAGGCAATCCGGCTACAAAAAATCCCTATCCTGAAGGGATTGCGTCCTATCAGCCCCAGGTTGGCGGGCAAGACACCGTCTTGGCTGCCTACCTGGGGTGAGACGTTCCAGATTCCCCCCTACCCCGAAGGGCGTTGTGTACACTGCCGGGTACACAACGCCCTTCGGAGTAGAGGGAATGGGGGCCGTTAACCAGGTTGTTTCCGGTTGTCGAGCTGAGTTCACGGGAACTCGCACCCGGTTGTGTTTGGTTGTTCCTGAAAATTCAGCATCGAAGAATCCGTTCTGATTCCTTGACCCGGAAAAGCCAGGAGCAAAGAATGAGGCCTGATTCCTCTACCCGGAAAAGTCAGGGTCGAAGAATGTAAACTAATTCTTTGCTCCCTGAAAAGTAATGTGAAAGAAATCAGTTGTGGGTCCTTGACCCTGACTTTTAGGTGCGCAAAGAATGAGATCTGATTCTTTGACCCTGAACTTCCGGTG
>JASJCB010000277.1 GCA_030066195.1 Acidobacteriota bacterium | reverse complement strand
GCAAACCTTTTCCCGACTCAGGTGGCGCCGCGGTTTTACAGGCGAAACTCAGTAACCGAGCACATCAATTCATTCTCTCCTCCAGATCAGTGACCAATCCAGGGCTGATACCGGGCGCATTACATTCGAGATTGGCTACCACCTTGGCCGAGGAACGGAGACGAGCGACTCCGGGTGCAGGCAAAAATCTGCCGTGCCGGACCTAGTGACAATCGTGTCTAGAAACGTGGCTATCTTGGCGTGCGCTGACAACGACAACTTGCTTCGATCTTGCTGGCAACTGTTTGAAAAGTCGCGCTAAATCAGACCGGACCGAGGGATTCTGAGGTTGCTAAAAATTGGGACTTAACTATATGTTTTAATTGCAGAAAATGGCGGAGAGGGAGGGATTCGAACCCCCGGACCCTTGCGAGTCAACGGTTTTCAAGACCGCCGCTTTCGACCACTCAGCCATTCCTCCACGGTCGCTACGAAACCCGAATTGTAATCGATTTCACGTGGATGTCAACACCTAAATCGCAAAAAACTATTTCAGCCTCATTCAGCTTTCAACACTTTTAACGATTGGGAATTCCAACTCCTGACGCTTGCCCCGAGGTCACGCATTCTGTACACTTAAGCGTCTGTTTTGGAGAGGCGAGGGAATGGTTTATAAATCGGTAATCGAAATGATCGGCAACACGCCGTTGTTGGATATCAGCGAACACCTGGAAGAAGAATGTGCGCGTTTGGTCGTCAAGCTTGAAATGTTCAACCCGGGCGGCAGTATCAAGGACAGGCCGGCATTGGCCATGATCGAGGCGGCGGAGCGCGCCGGCAATCTGAAACCCGGTATGACCATTGTCGAACCCACGGCGGGGAATACGGGAATCGGCCTGGCGCTGGTTGGGAACCTGAAAGGTTACCGTACCGTTTTCTTTGTGCCCGATCGCATGAGTCGGGAAAAGATCCTGGCCATGCGCCTCTACGGCGCTGAGGTTCATCTGGTTCCCAAAGAATTGGGCATGGCTCAATGCATCGAACTGGCTCGCTCCTATTGTGAAGAGCACGGTAACTGCTTTATGACTCAGCAGTTCGAGAATCCGGCCAACCCGAACCAGGCAGAGTCGCACCTGGGACCCGAGGTCTATGAACAACTCGGTCGCTACCCGGACGGAATGACCGTGGGCGCGGGCACCGGCGGAACCTTCACCGGTCTGGCCCGCTGGTTGAAGAAGAACAATCCCAACGGCATCTGTTGGCTGGTTGAGCCCAAGGGCAGCATTTTTGGCGGCGGGCCCAGAGGCTCCTATTTAGTAGAGGGCATCGGCAACTCCTTCTATCCGCAGGTTTTGGATATGGACCTGGCCGATCACGTCGCCACCATCGCTGACACCGATTCATTTGCCGCGTGCAAGTTCATTGCCCATAAAATGGGTCTGATCGTGGGCGGTTCCGCGGGAGCAAATTTCCACGCGGCCAAACAGTTGTGCCGACAACTGGGACCCGGTAAAACCGTGCTCACCGTTTTCCCTGACAATATGGAACGCTACTACAGCAAAGACTGGGTGGCCGAACTGGTAGAAGACTGATGTGGCAAAAAGCCTTCAAAAGCGAAGAGATTCCTCTCGGCGGCGCCCGCTGCTTCCAGGAAGGCGATGCGGTGCCCGTGGGTATCTTCCGCACGCGCGACGGGCTGTTCGCCGTCGATAACCGTTGCCCCCATTACGATGCAGAACTCCACTTGGGCGAGGTCGAGGACGGCGTCGTCTACTGTCCCTGGCATCGCTGGCCCTTTCGCCTGAAAACCGGGCATTGCACGCTCAATCACCGTTTCGACACCCAGACCTTTCCGGTCAAGGAAGAGGACGGTCATATATGGGTAGACCCCGAAGGGGGCAAAACCACTCCCCGGGAATAATTCCCGATCTATTTCTCGCCGGTATTGATGAATTGGGTCAGAACCACGACCGCGACGACCCATATGAAGAAACCTATCGGGAATATGATCTGAAACAGATCCAGCGAGATCCATTTGGCAAATGTGCTTCCGGCTATGATCAGGCCGAGGACGACCCAAACGGCCGTAATGATTTTAATCAATCGGGTGGCGGCGCTACGATTCAAAAAGTTACTCCAAAAAATGATCGGCGGAGGGCGGCAACCCCCCGCCGGGTATCGATATCTTCAGGCGCCTAATTTGGCTTTCAGGCCCTCATCCAACTTATTGAGGAACCGGCCGGTGGTCAGGTAATCTTCTTTGCCCGCCAGCAGGGCCAGATCCTTGGTCATAAATCCTGCTTCCACGGTCTCCACACAGACGGCTTCCAGCGCCTTGGCAAAATCGGCCAGGGGTTGGTTGTCATCTAACTTGGCGCGATGCAACAGGCCGCGAGTCCAGGCAAAAATGGACGCGATGGGGTTGGTAGAGGTCTCTTCGCCTTTCTGATGGCGCCGATAGTGACGGGTCACGGTGCCGTGCGCCGCTTCTGCTTCGCAAACCTCGCCGTCGGGCGTCATCAGCACGGAAGTCATCATGCCCAGCGAGCCGTAGCCCTGCGCCACCGTGTCGGACTGAACGTCGCCGTCGTAGTTTTTACAAGCCCAGACGAAACCGCCGGGCGTTTTCAGGGCAAAGGCAACCATGTCGTCGATCAGGCGGTGCTCATACCAGATCTCGGCTGCCTCGAATTGCTGTTTGAAATCTTCTTCGTAAACTTCTTGAAAGAGATCCTTGAAGCGACCGTCATAGGCCTTGAGGATGGTGTTCTTGGTAGACATATACAGGGGCCACTTGCGGCCCAAGGCGAAGTGCATACAACTGCGCGCAAACCCGCGGATGGATTCGTCCAGGTTGTACATACCCATGGCCACGCCGCCGCCGGGGAAGTCAAAAACTTCGTATTCAACGGGTTCGCTGCCGTCGGCAGGGGTGTAGGTCATGGTCAGTTTACCGGGGCCGGGCACCCTGAAATCGGCGGCGCGGTACTGGTCGCCGAAAGCGTGACGGCCGATGACGATGGACTGTTTCCAGCCGGGCACGTAACGGGGTACGTTGGAGCAGATGATGGGCTCGCGGAAGACGGTGCCGCCGATGATATTGCGGATGGTGCCGTTGGGGCTTTTCCACATCTTCTTCAGCTTGAATTCTTCAACGCGGGCCTCGTCGGGAGTAATGGTGGCGCACTTTACGCCGACCTTGTATTTCTTGATCGCCTCGGCGGCATCCACGGTCACCTGATCATCGGTGTTATCGCGGTGCTGCATACCCAGATCGTAATATTTCAAATCGATATCCAGGTAGGGGAGAATCAGTTTCTTTTTAATAAAATCCCAGATGATTCGGGTCATTTCATCGCCGTCAAGTTCAACGACGGGATTAGCAACCTTGATTTTGTCCATACCCTATTACTACACTCCGTAAGGGAATTTGCCGGACCCAGGCAGGCCGACAGAGAAAATGCACATACAAACTGCTTATCTTTACCGTTTTGGGCTGGAATTGCAACTGGAATTGGAAACGCGACGGGGCAATCGCACCATCGGGCGTGTTGCAAATGCCCGACTCGCTCCACGGGTGAAGCGCCTACAGGGTTATACACGCATGTTCCACATACCGCACTGTTTACCCTCGTCCAACTCAAGCCGATGAATAGATATTCGGCCGGCCGTGAATGGAAAACGGACCGTAGAGGGGTGCAGAATTCGTCCCCAATTCGGCCCGTTCAACTCTGTTCGATGTTGCTAGAAGGTTTACTGGTCGTCGACTTCCATCAGGATAGCATCCGAGGAGACCTGAGTGATCCCTTTGCCTTGAAAGACCTCCAGGCTGGTCATACAAAACGACAGTCGAGACCCGGCGGCTCTAATGCGACCCAAATCGATATCGTTGAGTTGTAAAGACAGGGCGGCAATCAAACCGTCCATATCGATATGAGGGTTCTTGGGGTAAGACAGGATAATCTTAACCACCGGACCGGCGACGATCTGGGTAGCAATGCGCAGGTCGGAACCCACATAGGCGCCCGCTTGAGTCCCGCTGATTTTTTTTGGTGTCAGGGCTCCATGACCGGGCGCCATGTAATACCCGGTGATGATGACCAATTGCGGCGCCGGATCCAGTGCGGAAACGTTGAAGATATCCATTTCCATTTTGAGATTGCCGCCGTCGGCCGCATCGGTCATTTTGGAAGAACCGCCGCCACCGGAAACACTGCCGAAGTCAATCATAACGCCGGCGCCTCGTTGCAGGGTGAAGTTATAACCGCCGCTGCCGCCTCCGCCGCCGTCTTCTGCACCGACATAGATGATGTAATAGCCGCAAGGTGGGGAGGTGATGCGATAACCGGGGAGTCTTTCGGGGTAGAGTATGTAGGTGCCCGGTTCCAGGTTATCGAACCGGTAACTGCCCTCTTCCGTGAGTGCTGTGTAGCGAGAGCCTTTCGTGTCCTGTAAAAAAACAGCAACACCGTCAAAAGTCGTTCCTTTTTCGTCGGTCACCAGGCCGGTGACAGAGCCGTCAGATGCCTGGCAAATTCCGACAAGAGTAAATATGATCAGGAAGACCACCCGTTGAGAAATAAGACGCAACATAAAACCCCTCTCTCTACGAAAATATTCCGATCCAATATAACAAAATCCTGACTTAGTGGGAGGGTACAGTTGCAACGAGAAGACGTGACAAATGTTATTCCGTCATTTCTTCCGGTTCCTCCAAAATACCGTAAAGCCGGGCTAACTCAATGGCCTGAACCCGTTGGGACAGCTTGCCCTCCTTGGGGATGTCCAGTTTGAAATACAACTCGGTGACCAGGTTGCGAATGCGTCCCTCCGCCTTATGCATGCGTCTGGCTATTTCCTCGTTCTTATAGGCGATCAACTTCCAAACCGAGGTTTCCAGATCGGTAAGCTCGGCGCGTTTGACCCGTTCCTGTAATTGACGAAAGCGCTGGGAAATATCCGGGCTGATGAAAATATTGCTGCCTGTTTGAGCCACACAGCGTAGTGAAGGAATGAACATGCCGTGTTTGTTTTTGGGGATGAAGCCGTTGCCGCCCTCTTGTTCCACCGCTCGAATGAGTCGTTTCTCATTGGTAAGCGCCACAATAGGAAGGGTGTAGCCGTCCCCGCGCAGCCGCCTGATGACCTCGATGCCGTCGATGCCCGGCGGCATGCGAATGTCCAACAGCAGGACATCCGGTTTCAGCTGTTTCGCCAGTGTGACGGCCTCCTCACCGGAGCTCGCCTCGCCGATCACCTGGAAATCGGGTTCCCGGTTCAACAAACCCACGATGCCTTCCCTTGTAAAAAACTCATCCTCTGCGATGACGATCCGAATACCCGTCATATGGTTTGTCCTTTCATGGTCTGGATTGGCGTGGTCAC
This sequence comes from Acidobacteriota bacterium, assembly GCA_030066195.1. GTDB lineage: Bacteria > Acidobacteriota > Holophagae > Acanthopleuribacterales > Acanthopleuribacteraceae > JASJCB01. The sequence continues at coordinate 6,862 of JASJCB010000277.1, read as the reverse complement.
CGTAACCGTGGTTCCCTTGCCCGGGGTGGACACTACCTTCAGGCTGCCTCCCATGGATTCAGCGAAGTAGGAGACCATATACATACCATAGTGTTTGTTGCGTTTAAAAGTCTCCCAATCGGGCGGTACTTGAAAACCGCGGCCATTGTCCATTACCGTCAGGTTTACCGCGTCGTCGTCTGTTTGCAACGACAGGGTCGCCCGGTCAGCATGCGCATGCTTGCCCACATTCTTCAGCAAGGTCCGGCAGATACGGAACAACATGGCCTTTTGCTCGGGCGCCAGTCGGTTTTCCTCGAATTCAAAGACGCGGTGAATGGACAATCCGGAATGCCTGCCTTCCATGACATCCGCGTAGGAGTCCAGTTCCGTTTCCAAGCCGTAGGCAAAATCCGGTGACAGCAAATCACCACAGATATTGCGTAGATCCTGACAAACACGATCCAACTCCTCCGAGGAGAGCCGTTGCAACACGCCGGCCGTTTTGCTGTCACCCAGCTCATGACCGATGGCCTCGATGCGGAAACCGATGCCGCTTAATTCGCTTAAGGGACCGTCGTGCAGGTCGTTAGCGATTTCGGTAGATAAACGCTCCAGGTACTCACGGGCTATGGCGCCGCGTTCCTCCTGCAAACGACGCTCGCTTTCTTCAACGGCGCGCGCCTGCTCGGCCACATGGGCGCGTTCCTCTGCCAGTTGCCGATGTTCCTCGGCGATGCGAGCTTTTTCGATCAGGGCCCGGCGCTTCCGGCGTTCGCGTGCGGCGATCACCATGTAGATCAAGCCGGTGATCGTCAACACCAAAAGCGGCGCCCATATGGGCAGCAGGCGTACCCACATCGGGGTTTTGACCCGTATAGTCAGGGCCGCGTCGCGTTCTCCGGCGTTTCCGTCGATTCCTTTGAGCTGCAGAACGCCCGTGCCGCCGTAGGGCAGATAGTTGTTATAGGAAATGGTTGCCTTGTCAGTGGAAAAAACCCAGTCCACTTCCAGGTCTTCCCGCTTGTAGCCGACGTGATTCAGTTCCGGGAAACGGAAATCCATCATGGATACTTCGAAAGCGAAGGACCTGACGTCTGGTTCCAGGACCACTTCATCGCCGGGCATCAATTGCCGGCTGACCTCCCGGCCGCCCTTCAGGAAACGCGTAAAAACCAAAGGCGCGGGTTCCGGGGGTTGAAAGTCGTCGGGTAGAAAGCGGACCAGGCCCGCGGCGCCGCCGAAGTAAAGATAGCCGTTTTCATCCGGACCGAAGCTGGAGGCGGTATGCGCGGGGCCGATATGGATGCCGTCTACCATGGAAAAGAGGGTCCAGCTATCCTCCGCCGGGTCCAAACGGACCAGACCGGAGCCCGTGTTGGCCCAGATCAAACCATTGCCGTCGGGCTGGATGGCCACTACCGTGTTGTCCGGGAAGCCCCGGTTCGTGGTGTAGCTTTGGAATTGATCGGAGCCCGGCTCCAGCATGGCCAGACCGCTGCCGGCGCTGCCGATCCAAAGCCTGCCCAGGTGGTCGCCGGCCAGGTCGACTACGGCCTTTGCGATCAGGTTGCTGTTCTCCTGATTGAAATGCCGAATCTCACCGCTTTTGAAGTCCAGGTAATCGAGACCCTGGCCAAAAGTGCCGATCCAAAGACCCTCCTCTTCCCAAGCCAGGGAGGTGACGACATCTAAACTTAGGGCTTGCTTTCCCCGGCCGGCCCGATATTCGGTCCTTTCGGCGTTTTCCACGTCATAACGGATCAGGCCCTGTTCTGTTCCAAACCAGACGAAACCATTCGGATCGGCCAGGAATGACCAATGCCACCGCTCTTCCGAAAGCGGTTCTTCCCCCAGCTTTCCCGTTTCCGGGTCCAAACGATAAACGGCCTTGTTAAAGGATGCATACAGATTGCCGTCTCTATCTTCCCCCACAAAGCGGAAGAAACCCTCGGTCACCGTTTTTTCAACCCGCCTGGTTTGGGGACCGACGCGGAACAGCCCGTTATTTGTACCGATCCACATGATTCCCCGGCTGTCCACCATGACATTACGCGACTGTTCCAGGGGCATGATATCGGCATATTGAGAATGGCTGTCAAGTAACAGCAACTGGGGTTTGTTGGTTGCCACCCACAGCAGGCCGTCGGAATCCAGGTAAATGCGGTTGATTTGAGTGCTATTGTTTTCCTGGCCGGCGTCCGACTCCAACACCGATTCGAACCGTTTGCCGTCAAATTTGCACAGGTGGGAATTGGAACCGATCCAAAGGTGCCCCAGGTTGTCGAATAACAGTTCGTTAATTGTTTTACCCGGTGCGACCTCGGGAGATCGGACATCGAAAAAACGGGTTAAAGTCTCGCCTTCCAAGCACATCAGACCGTTGCCCGTACCGATCCAAATACCGGGCAGGGCGCCCACGACCAGATCCCTGATATCGTCGATGCCTTCAACGGGAATGCGACGAAAACCCCGCGACTCGTGGTAGCGGAACAACCCGTGTTCCCTGGTGCCGATCAGCATGCCGCCTTCGCCGTCATCCTTCAAGACGGTGACGGCAATCTTGTCCAGGCCCGCCTCTGCACCGCCGGCCTGGAATGCGCCGTCCTTGTAACGGGCCAACCCGCCGGGCGTGCCCAACCAAATGATGCCGCTTTGGTCCTGGTAGATGGTCCAGATGTTATTCGCGGGCAATCCATCCTCAATCAGGTATTGGGTGATCTTGTCGGATTCGCGCTCGATCATATTCAGGCCGCCGTTGGTGCCCACCCAGAGCCGGCCTTCCTTGTCTTCGAAGATAACGCGCACAGGCGCCGGAGTGATGGATGACGGTCCGGTCGGGTCGTCCGGGTTATGATGGTAAGTCCGGAAGTCTACCCCGTCATAACGCCTTAAAAACCGATCGGTGCCGAACCACATGAAACCGAATCGGTCCTTGCAAATGCTGAGGATGCGGTCTTGGAACCTTTCATGGCGCTTTGCGGTGAGGTCGACGAAATAGTAGGGGTCTTGCCAGCTTGGTACCTGGGCGTACAAGGGGGCAAAAAAAAGTGCGGTCCCCAATAAAAAAGTTGGGACCGCACAATATGTTCTGTTCCACGTTCTGACGGATTTAGCTGTCATGGCGGTTTCCCTGTTCCAAAAATTCGGAATGATCATTCTCAAATCTTACAACAGAAAGCCCCATGATGTCCGATCAGTCTCGCGGAACCTAAAAAGCTCGCTTCGATCGTTCGCCCGGAAGACTCCCGAAAACGGCTGATACTCCTGATTCCGGTTGTCTTCGGCCGACAGCACATTGGCAGGTGAATTGGAGGAACATTGATGTTCCCGGCATGAAGGAACATCGTTCGACGGAGCATGATCCACGTCTACCAACGTGCGAGGTAAATCTAGTATAGGCATTGGCCGCCGCTAATGCACGAGACTGTCTTCACAAAGGTCCGTGACATTTGTAATCTTCTCGGTTTCCTTTTGAAAAGAAAACGCTTGCTACCGGTCAAACGATGCTTCCAAAAGGATCGCGATATCTTCGATGAGACGGCGCGTGTCCATGCCGCCGGCGCCGTTGTAAACGCCTCGAATATAATCCTCTGTATCCAAGAGGATAAAATTTTCAGTATGCAGGAAGCCGGACGTCCCGGCCTCTGCATCCGCAAAGTAACCGCTCCGGGCCGGGTCATAGATTACCCGCTTGTCACCGCCGGCCGGACGCCATTTTTCGGGAGGAACGCCCTATTTTCTGGCGTAGGTCGTCAACACCCGAGGCGTGCCGATGTCGGGCATGACCGAGTGGGAGAGCAACAGAACCCGGCGATTTGGAAAAACGGACTCCATAAACAACTTATTTCCGGGTTGTCATTCGTTGTTCTTGGAAACCAGGTGTCGAGGTTTTGCGGCTGATTCTTCGACCCGGAAAAGTCAGGAGCAAAGAAATAGGCTTCATTCCTTGACCCGGAAAAGCCAGGAGCAAAGAATCGAAACCGATTCTTTGCGTCCTGAAAAGTAATGTGAAAGAAATCAGTTGTGGGTCCTTGACCTGGAAAAGTCAGGAGCAAAGAATGAGATCCGATTCTTTGCTCCCGGCTTTTCAGTGTCCCAAGAATGAGGACTGATTCTTTGCTCCCCGACTTTCAGTATCGAGAAATCAGGCCGGATTCCTCGCCCCTGGAAAGCAAACATCAGTGAAATCAGCTGCTTTTTACCCCGTGTTCCCAAACCGCAAACCCAATTTGTTGGTTTTAGTTGTCAAACCGGGCATCACCATTGTAGATCGCCTGTGGGCCGAAAGCGCGCAATGATCCGGCGGATCGAATGACAACCCGCTCAAAAACCACGGTGCAACCGTTGGCGCTCTCTTGCTCCGCGTAGGTACAGTACTGGCGCGGGAGTGGTATAACCTTAAGGGTTCCAAAAACTTCTACTAGCCAGGAGGGTGGATTCGTGGCATGATTTGAATATCCTAGACGTCGCTTTTCTTTCGGGTGGTATTCCCGGCCGCGTTCCGGCATCTGTGTCAAACATTCACTACATTTATCTTTCGAACGATGGGATAGGAGATTATGTCCAAGGATTACCAGGCTCAAGCCTTCCATGGGTCGTTACCCAACGGCCGTGCTCCCGGCAGCTTACGGGTTGTCCCGCAAAGCATCCGGTTTACCTGGCAGGGCGGTGATAAGGAACTGCCCGCTTCCGGTATTAAGATTCGCCTGGGCGGCGCCGGTGACCGATTGATTTTCTTCGAACACCCCGATCATGCGGATTGGTCCATCGCCACCAACGACCTGGCTGTCCTGACCGATGAAACCCTGTTACAGGACCCGGAATCGGCCGTTCAGTTGGCCGGTATCAAACGCAAGCGCACCGGCAATCACGCTCTTTTGATCGGTTGCGCCGGTGTGATCGTCGCCTTGATCGCCGGTTTATTCGCCCTGAAACCCGTTGCCGTGGATCTGGTCACCCAACAGGTTCCCGTGGATTGGGAAATCACCCTGGGGGACAACGCCTTCGAGCAATACAAACTCACGGCCTCCCTGATCGATGATCCGCAACTGTCGGCACATTTAAAGACGTTTACCGATCTACTGACGGAGCACGTGGCCGATAACCGCTATACCTATCGCTTCTATCTTGTTCACGACGACAGCTTGAACGCCTTTGCCTTTCCCGGCGGTAATATGGTGGTCCACAGCGGCGCCGTTCTAAAGGCGGACCGCGGTGAAGAGCTATTGGGGGTGATTGCCCATGAGATCGCTCATGTGAATCGCCGTCACAGCATCCGCACCATGGTTGACAGCTTGGGCAATGCGATCATCCTGCAAATGATCATCGGCGATACGTCCGCCCTGGGGGCTCTGGTCAACAATGTGGCGCCGCTGCTCAGCGAACGCAAGTTCTCCCGGGAGAATGAGAACGACGCCGATCGCACGGGCCTGAGGTACCTGGAAAAAGCCCAAATCGATCCCTCCGGCATCCGTGACTTCTTTCAAAAAATTCAAACGACCTACGAGAACCAACCGGCCGCGACCCTCGACGGGCAACTCAATTTCTTATCCACGCATCCGGCTACCTCAGAACGAATCGCGAGGATAGAGGCCTATTTGAAAGAAAACCCCGGCGGTTCTCACCGGCAGGTTACCGATGCTTTTACAACCCTGAAAAACAGCCTGGCCGCCTACCTGGAAGGCCGGAATGATTAAAGAAGGAGCATCGTGAAAGCCACGATTGCCGGCAACATCCTTACGGCAGGGCATATAGCAGCAATTGAGACTGGGAAGGAGGCGGCGCCCTGGCCGGCGCCGCCTTGATCACATCATTGGCGTTGGCAAATTGCCACCACGGTGCAATCCAGGTTGGCGCAAAGCGTGTGACCGGCGCTGAAGGTTTCGCCGTCAATCGCCAGACCGCCTTTGGCCTGGCTGCCGGTAATAAAGCTCTGCACCCTCAAGGTGTCCAAATTCATCTTTTTCATATCGATAACTCCTTGAAATGAATAAGTAGGCGCGGCATGGCCGCAAGGGGTGCGGGCCCGCATATTTTGCGGGCTGCAAGCATATCCTATCACGGGTGAAAGCCGACTCGAATTTGGGAAAAAGAACGAGACGGACCCGGCAACCCGGTTCAGGAAGCAGGCTTTTCCGGGTCGGTTCCGGCCAGGGGAAGGCAAATGTTGAAGATGGAGCCCTTGCCTTCTTCCGAGGTGACGTTGATGCGGCCGCCGTGATTTCTGATGATTTTGAAGGAGATGGACAGGCCCAGACCGGTCCCTTCACCCACGGGTTTGGTGGTAAAGAAGGGTTCGAAGATTCGGTTGCGAACGGAGCCGGGGATCCCGCCGCCGTTATCGATGAAAGAAACCACGCCCATCTCGTCCTCGATGGTGGTACGTACGACCAGGTGACCCATTCCCCCTTTTGCAAACCGTGACTTCACCGCCTGGCAGGCATTTACGGAAAGGTTCATAAACACCTGATTAAGCTCGCCTTGAGCACCCGGGATGATCAGGTGTTCGTGAAAATCGGTTTGAATGTCCACCCACTCCTTGAAGTTGGGACGTACCAGGTTAAGCGTGGATTCCAAGCAAGATTTCAGGTCGACTCGGGTTTGCTTACCGGTGCCTCGGCGCGAGAAGGTGCGCAGGTCACGAACAATGCCTGCAATGCGCTGGGAACCTTCCTTAATCGTGCTTACATGTTGATAGAGCGGCTCCATGCGGCTCTTGAGCGCTTTCAACATTTCCGGGTCGGCATCATCGCCTGCCAGTTCAAAGAGGAAATTCTTGAAGCGGTTCAAATCGCCGACCATGTTTTGGGCGCTGCCGTGGACATAGTTGGTGGGATTGTTGATTTCGTGACCGATACCCGAGGTGAGCGTGCCCAGCGAA
>JASJCB010000124.1 GCA_030066195.1 Acidobacteriota bacterium | reverse complement strand
TATTCGGCCGGGTCTTCTACGATACCCGCCCTCACGGCGTTGATCTCGATGTAAGTCGCCACCGCCAGTTCCGCATCGCCTTCTTCCACTACCACATTTTTATAGCGGCTGCCCCACAGGTGACCCTTTGTACCTGCTTGCTTGTTGAAAGCAAACGCCGTTCCCCGGTTGAAATAAAACATGAAGGCGCTCAGGTCGGTATATCGATTGTACAGGTATTCGCCCATGTGATCGTAGAATTGGCGAGGATTTACCTTTCGGCTTTCCGCCAGTTCAAAACGCCGTTTGATGTCCTCCGGATCGAATTCCGGCCGGTCCACACGTAAAAGAAGGTGATAATGATTATCCAAAAAGGCGTGCGTGAGGATGGAGCAATAGAAGACATCTGTGAGTTGGTTCATGTGGTCCGCAAACATCTCCTTGACGGCCGGGTCTTCCAGCCAATGGACTTGCTGTGCCGTCCGTGTCATGACGTGGTAAAGAGCACCATCCTTTTGAAGTTTGATTCTACGGGCCATCACCTGAACTCCGGTTTGAGATGTAAGGCGAGCGGCACTTGGGTCATGAACCGCCATACCGGATAACCATCCTACCCTGGCAAGTCTCTGCCGGCCAGGGGTTTTTGGGAATTTGTCTTCCGATCCCAAGTACTCGTATGTTTCGTGAATCGGCCTAACGACCGGTTGTATTCCTGAACGCGTACCATCAGTGTTATAGCTGATCGTGAAAAGACGTATCAGTTACGTGCAAAGGAAAACGAAGCGGCCGGCTTTAACCTCGGACCCGGACTCCAGCTTTACCCTCTTCAGAAGTATCTGCCCGCAACTGTCGCTTTTTATAGTCTTTGTGAGACATGCTCGCCTTTCTTCAGGGTAACCTCCACCTTATAGGTTTCATCCTTGTCATCGGTAGCAATCACCAGCCACGAACCTTCCGGGAGGCCCCTGGCCGTGGCGACTTTTTCCGAGAAGTAAGAACCCTGTCTCTGCTCATACTCGGCTCCCTCGCTGAAGGATCCGCCTTGGAATTGGATCGTTTGGAAGCCGTTTTCCACGCGGATCGTCTTGAAGTTTCGATTCGATCTGTTCAATAGCAGCGTCAATTCCGTGACGGGTTCCAGTTCCATGAACAGCTCGGCCGTTTCCTCTTCCCGGACCTGAATGCCCGGGTTTTCCACGAAACCGTTGTATCCGCACCAGCTAACCGCGGCTTGAACGAACCAGGAACCAACCGGGATGTCGTTCAACAAGACGGATAAGCCCTCGATTCGGAGGTTGCGATGAATCTTCACTTCCTCCGCAATGTCGGTGCGCACCAGGGAGAAGCGGGCAAAACAACCGTCGGGTTGGGATGAAAAGCGAACCATGACACTGCCCGCGGCATCGTGACCCAGATCACCCAGATCTAAGTCGGCGCCGTTCTCGGGTATCGTGAAACCGGAGGCGAGCCGATCGGTTTGCAGGTCCTCGTAGGCGCCCGAAAGGTTATAAATTCCAGGGGGGATGCTCTCGATGCGAAAGGATTTGCCGGTCAGGGGCAGGGTACGGCGATAGAAGACGCCGTCGGCTGTTTTCTGTAAGATCAGATAACGGTAGCCGTCGCGAGTGACGCGACCCGTCAGCGCGCCGTAGCGGTTGAAAGTGAAGGATTCCTCTATATCGCTCGAAACATCCAGGTCGAGGCGGTTGGGATGCTGATCCACAAAGAATCCGATATCAGTCTCGTTTCTTCCTCCCAGCACCAGCGTATAGGAACCGGACTCCAGATTGCCGAAGCGGAAACTACCGTCATTCCCGGTGGTTTGCACGATTCTGTTAAACTCGGTCATCTTCTCCGGTTCCTTGGAGATAAGAATGAGCTGATGCCCGGATGCGGGTCGATTGCCGTGATAGGCCTTACCCCCGAGGGTCGATTGCTCTCCGAATCCAAACTGCAAGGTCCGGTGTTCCCCCTCGGCCAGGTCGATGGTTTTCGATGCCGCCGTCAGACTGTCCACTTGCAGCGAAACCACGTACTCCGTGGGTTCCAAATTCACGAACTCTCGTTCATGGCTCTTCTCCAAGGCATGGAAGTCAATTTGTTTATATGGACCCCGCCTTAATTCGACACTACCGCGGGGGTAACGCGATGGATTGACCCGCACGGTAATCCCGGCCTTGCGACGTAATCGCACTTGCAGATCGGCGAGTTCCTCGGGCGGCTTTTCCATGACCTCTCTCAGTTGTTTGAAGCTGAAATCGTTATGGACAAACAGAAGGTCGGCCTGCGCACCGTTCGGCAAGTCCTCGAAACGGAAACGGCCGTTTGCATCGGTGGCAGTGCTACGACCGAGCAAGGCTCGATTCAGAATGGTGGTCAGGTTACCCCTGTTAGTCGCCGGCGTTGATCTGGAAATGGGATCGCCGGGACGATAGAGCCACACGGCCACCATTGTATCGGCGATCGGTTTACCCTTGTCATCGAGGACCGTGCCGGCAATGGTTACAGGGCCGGATCCGAGGGGAAACGTTTGCTCTTCGGGCTCTTCTTCCGGGAGGATGTTATCGAAAAAACCCACCTCCCCGCCGGGCGTGGTAATGATCAGAAACCGTTTTTCGGCACTTTGATTCCCCAGTACAAAACGCCCTTCCGGATTGTTGAAATCGACGCCCTCGCTTTCTTTAAGGTCCCCCTGGACGCTCCGGCTTCCGTCCGGTGAGGTAACTCGCACCTTGAACGCCGGGATCGCTTTGCCCGTACGAGCATCGACAACCCGGCCCGCGATTTTCAGATCGGAAGCCAGCTCAACCTCCAGCGGTTCACTGTTCTCGGCAATCAGACCGTTCAGCGTCTTGGAAGAATAGCCGTAGCGATGGAACCGAAGATCTACATCGCGGGGAATATCCGTCAAGCGAAACGTGCCGCCCGAATCCGTGACCCCGGCCGGTCGGAAAAAATCGGCCTCGGCATCCAAGGTTTTACTCCTCGCGTCGATCGACACGCCGCTGATCGGAACGCCCTCGATGTCGACCACGCGACCTTCCAGGGTGTAACTTCGCGAAAGTACGATCTTCAGCGGTTTGCCGTCGATGAAATCCCTCTGGTGGATAAACCTGACATAGCGGGCAAATCCCTGTTTAAACACATACAGTCTCCTGGTGAGGGTATCGTGGGGAACCGTGGTTTCGAAACTGCCGTCAGTGCGTGTACGGGTATGCGGTGATTGGTCCCCGAACCCAACGGCCGCATCGGCAATCGGGACGCCCTTTCGGTCGGTTACCAGGCCGGGGAGAGCAGGTTCAGGGTCTTGGGGCCGCAAGACCAGGTTTTTGACGATCGCTCGCTCTGTCTCGGACAAAGTTACGGAAACCGAACTCGTCTTATAGCCCGGCGCGGACGCCTGAATGATTCGGCGTTCTTCAAGGGGCAGGCTTTCGAAGCGATAGTCGCCGGAAGAATCGGTAAAAACCGGATGTAATCGGCGAGTGTGCAACTGAACCCGTGCGCCGGCGATCGGCTGTAAGTTCCCGTCCAAGACCTTACCGCCGACACTGCCGCCGGGAGCCAGGGATACTGTGTACGACGTACGTTGATGACTTGTAATGTCCAAGACTTTTTGCGTCATGGCAAACCCGGGTGCGGTAATTTGCAGGGGGTGGATTTCGGGAGCAAGGAACAGGCTCAATTGCCCGTTTTCATCGGTTTTCCCCAGTTCGCCGCCCAAATAGGCGCGGCGCACCGAGGCGCCTGGGATCGGTTCGCCCGTCTCCCGAGCGATGACATTCAATAACAGTTCGCCGGCCTCGATCAGGTTGATGATGAGCGGCCCGACGGAGGGTGTTTCCTCATTCAAAAGGATGGTGAAGCCCTTAGTTTCAAGAGAGTCTGAGCAAAGGTCGCGAGCCAGGGCTTGAATGGAATAGGAGCCGGCCTTCAATCCGTCGAACCGGAAGTTGCCTTGCGCATCGGAGACCACCGACGGTCGGTAGGCGCCGTCATGATGGAAAAGGGTAACCTCGGCGCCCGCAACAGCCTTCCCCTGATGCAAAACCCGGCCGAAACAACTGAAAGCAGCGCCGGTTTTATCCTCGGCCTTTTGGCTCCGGCGATGATCGTCCACGTCGCCCGCGGGGGCGTCATTCGGTGTTCTCGAATGCAGCGTATCGAAGGTCGAAGATGTGGTCATGGATCCATCCGCCGTTTGATGTGTGTCCTGCTCATCGGAGGATGAATCGTTGGTTTTTGAGGTGCTCATTCGATCTTTCAACAGAAATACAATCCAAACAAGTAGAATCAAAACAAGGGTTATCGAAACAGTTTTTCTGTTCATGGAGTTTCTGCAATTCCTAATAGATAATCATTGGAGGCTTGAAGGGGCTTATATTATACGGCCGGGAAAAAACCGGCGGCACATATCCCACTAACGCAACAGCGAAGAAAAAGTCGCAAAATAAAAGTTTACGCCCGTGCCTTGGGTAACCGCTCCAATCGACGCAAGGGCTTGCATTGCGGACCGCCTTGACCACCGACTAACCGACAATCAGGCAACCACGGATTGCAGTCCGGCCATGAATTTCTCGAGCCGGAAACCAGGCCTTTCCGGCCGACCGACAGTACATCAGCTAGCTGTAAGAAGCTTATTTTATTTCGGTTGGTCAGGCGGTGTTTGATTGCGTTGTTATATTTTGCCTTTAACTGGAAACCGAAGTAGAGCCGAAGTAGTATCAGCTAGCTGTAAGAATTGGGACACGCCCCGCTTGTAGCGGCTCAACGCGATGAAACTTGACATTTCGTCGAAGGGAGACTACATTATAAATAGGTTTGTATCGCAAACCGGTTTGCCGCATGTATCTTGTAGGAGGTTCGCCATGAATCTGACCACTCTTGACCACATGCAACAACGAGCCTTTCGCGCCTCTCTGGATGACGGCCTGACCGAAATCCTGCTGGCCCCGGTTCTTTTTGCCGCTGCCGTCTCTTTAATTCAACCTTCTTTCACCTGGCTACCCGGCGTAACCGTACTTATGTCGTTTCCCCTTATGCGCCTCCTGCGTCGCCGGATTACCTTCCCTCGCATCGGCGTGGTCATACCCAAGCGAGAATCCACAACAGCTCTGTTTCAAGGTATGTTCCGTTTTACCCTTGCCATTCTTCTCGGCGCGGGCTTGCTTTTTGTCGTTTTCGGCGACGTGACCGATCCTCTCACCTGGCGACGGTTCTCTCCCGTTATCGCCGCCGCCTTGATGACCGGCGGTTTTCAATACGCCGCACAACGTTCCGGGTGCCGCCGTTTCCAAATAATCAACCTGGCGGCTGTCCTTTTGAGCGTTGTTTGTTGTCTGGCCGTCTTTCCCCAACCGTACGGACATACCGCACTGTTCCTTACTCTGCTGTCGCTGGTCTTATTGGGCAGCGGCTTGATCGTGTTGTACCGTTTCCGCCGAATGCATCCCCCCGCGGAGGCCGACCATGACTGACACGAAGCCGCAAGCTCTCATCGGCCTGGATCGAATCATTCATGAGCCGGGTCGCCTGATGTTGCTGTGTATGCTCTACGCTGTTGATCGAGCCGACTTTCTCTATTTGAAGCGAGAAACCGGACTTACGCGCGGCAACCTTTCGGCTCATATGAACAAGCTGGAATCGGCCGGTTATGTAGTCGTTGAGAAGGTGTTCGAAGACAAGATACCGCGCACCATCTATCAACTCACCGCTCAGGGACGGAAAGCTTTCGACAGCTACAAGGATCTAATTCTGAAAACACTTGCTTCCCTTACGAACCCATTACCCGTTCAGTAATACTCCTCCCTGGTCCAGACTCTTGCGCTTCTGCCCGATCGCCGACCAGGGAAAGCCGACATCTTGGGATCGGTTAAAGTGGGGGTGAGGACGGACCGAACCCTCACCACACCGACATTTCTTTCGACTCGATTTCATTTCACAACCTGAAGAATCTAGAGATAGCAAGGGCTGCGTTGATATATCAATTTGACTCGGAAGCCTATGTGCAACATTGCACATAGGCTTCCTATTCAGTGGAAAGGCTATGGACAATGTTGCACATGGGCTTCCCACTCAGTGGAAAGGGGTGGGACAACGTTGTCCATAGGCTTCCTACTCAGTGGAAAGGCTATGGACAATGTTGCACATGGGCTGCCTACTCAGTGGTCAGCCTATAGGCAATGTTGTCCATAGCCTTCCCGCTCATTAGTAAGGCTATAGGCAACGTCGTCCCGTGGCAACTTACTCAGTGACATGCCGTAGGGGAGTGTTGCCTGTTTCCCATAACCCTCACTATTGATGACTCCAATCCGGCCGACAAAAAAGGCCGCTCCTCGGAGCGGCCTTTTCGGTTGTCGGTTGTTCCCTTTCTTAGCGGAAATCGATGGTGTTGACCATGACCGTATCCGTGGAAACGCCGCCGCGACCGTCGCTTACCGTCAGGCGGAAGATGTAGGTCTCGTTCATGCGTTCCAGGGTAACGCCCGGTGTGGCCGTGTTCGCGCCGCTCAGGGTAGCTCCGCGTCCGCCGATCACTTCCCAGTTGTAGGTCAGCGCATCGCCGTCGGGATCGAACGATTTGCTGCCGTCCAGGGTGGTGGTCAGGACGCCGTAGGCCAGAACCTGATCGGGGCCCGCTTCCGCTACCGGCGTGGTGTTGGGCGGTTCAATCGGAGTGACCGTAACCGTTACCTCGGCCATGACCTCACCTGTCTGGTTGCTAGCCTTCAAGGTGTAGGTGGTCGTCTGGGTGGGATTGACCAGCAGGCTGCCCTCGCCGTTCACGCGACCGAAGCCGACCAGTTCAACCATATCCGCGAATTGCGTGGACCAGGACAGGCTGGTGCTTTGGCCCTCTTGAATGTCGGAGGGAATGGCCGTGAAGAAGGAGATCACCGGATCGGGGATCACGACGGGCTCTACCGTCAGGGTGGTTTCCGCCGTGACGGTTACGTCTTCCTCGTTTGTGGCGGTCAGGGTGTAGGTGGTGGTCTGTTCCGGCGAAATAAGCAGGCTGCCCGATGCGGGCACCTCGCCGAGGCCGGAAATGGTAACCGAGGTCGCGTTGATGGTGGCCCAGGTCAGTGTACTGCTCTCACCCTCGGTGATGGTATCCGGGGTGACCTTGAAGAAGGAGATCACCGGATCGGGGATCAGGATGGGTTCCACCGTAACGGTGACTTCCGCGCTGACCGTGTTGACCTCGTTGCTCGCGGTCAGGGTGTAGGTGGTGGTGGTTTCCGGGGCAACCGGCAGGTTACCCGAGCTTCCTACGGCGCCGAGCCCGGAAATCTCTACCGAATCGGCATTGGCAACCGCCCATGACAAGGTGGACAGTTGACCTTCCGTAATGGTGTCGGGCGTGGCCAGGAAGCTGATGATACTGACGGGTGCGGCTTCCATGGAGACGCTGACGGTGTCGCTGCTGCTGTCGCCCATGCTGTCGCGTACGGTCAGTTGGAAGACATAGGACTCGCCCACGACACCGGTAAAGGTGGCGACGGCCGTTTCGGCGCCGCTCAGCTCAACCGCGGGTCCGGCGGTCTGCACCCATCTGAAGGAGATTTCGTCACCGTCGGGATCGGAACTACCCGAACCGTCCAGGGTCACGGCACCGGCGGGTACATTGTTCTGGCTGTTGCCCGCGTCCGCGATCGGCGCATTGTTGCCCGTGCGGGTTTGGCGGGTCAGCAGTTCGTAGTGGATTTTGGGGATGTCGACCGGCGTGATGGTGTCGGAGACATTGTAGCGGGCCTTGTTCCAGGAACCCAGGCGAATGCCGGTGAGATAGCGTTGAGAATCGTCGGTTACCTGAAGGTAACTCTGATTCTGCTCGGCTTCCAGGTACCAGGTGCCCCAATCGCTGACGGCCACGTCCAAGCGCAGCCCGGCGGCCAGGTCGGCGTCGCTGAGTTCGGTGTCCAGGCTTGCGGCGTAACCGGAGAAATCGATTTTATCGCCGATGCTGACGCCGAAATCCAGACCGATCTGAGTGGGCACGCTCACATAGGTTTCGATGGTGTAGATGCCGTCCACACGGGAATCCAGCACGTCACCGTCGGCAAACGGGAAGGTGCCGAAGGCGCCTATCTTACCGCTGCCGAAGCGTTTTTCTACGATCACGGCCGCCTGGCCGATACGTGCGGTAGCCAGTCCGTCGATACTCGCCCATTTGTAGGATGCGGCGGTGGCCAGCTTGAAGCCGGTGGTGTTCTGGTAGATCAGGGCCGCGTCGATTTGCGCGTCGTCCAGGGTGTCATAATAGGACAGGTCGCCCTGGGCCTGTACCGCCATACGTTCGCCCACCTGGCGGAAGTACATGCCGCGCGCTCGGGCGGTGAATTCACCCTCGTCATCCACACCGGCGCCGATGCTCACCCCGGCGTATTTGCCCATCTTGATGGAAGCCGTGGCCATGTCTATTTTCTCGACCAGTTCCTTGTTCATCCTGGCGTTGTCTGCTTCCATCTCACTCAGACGCTTTTGCAGGGCCGCGTTGGCTTCTTCCAGTTCCTTGTTCAGATCGGTCAGCCTGGCCATCACGGCTTCGTGGTTTTTATTATTCTCGACGACTCGAGCTTCCAATTCTTTGACCTTCTTGTCGTTGCCGAAGAAGATCTGCATGAGGCGAGGCCAGCCGATCTTGGTGCGGGCCCCGTCGTGTAACTCGAACATGGTCAAGGTAACCCTGCGGTTCTGGAACCGACCCTCGCGGGTAGCGTTGTCGTAGGACCGGTCGATACCTTCACCCGAGGTTTTGATGCGGGCTTCCGGGGCGCCCTTGGTCACCAGATAGGCTTTGACCCGCTCGGCGCGTTTTGCGCTGAGCCGTTTGTTGTAGGCAGCCGTACCAGTGCTGTCGGTGTGCCCGGTGACTTCCAATTCGAGGTTGGGGTGCTTGGCCATGGCGGCCGCCACCATGTTCAGGCCTTCAAAACCGTCAACAACAACCGCCGAGTTCAACGGAAAGTTGATATCTTCGAGACTGTCGTCGGCGAAGGCCGGCGTCAACAGTAAAGCTAAACAGCAAAGGACTTTCAGCATGCGTCAATCCTTGTTAAATAGTAATCCTGAAGGCATCCCGCCGCGCCGAAAGTGCAGCATGCACGGCGGAAGGGAGTCGTCATTTTGCAGGGCGATGCTAAAGTGGGGCTCCCAACCTGAAATTATAGAGACTTGTCCGGGTAAGTGGAAGGAAAATCAACCCTATCGGCGCCTTTTCCGGGTACGGCCGGCATTATGTAAACAACCAGCCGATGACCCCGGCCCATTGCATAGCGTTCTTGGGCCGCGTTCCTGGCTCGTGACCTGTCGATTCTTGCCGATAAGGGAATAACGGCCCCACCGGCTTCTCCGGCAAAAGTTGGGACTGAGTATGCGTTTTGTCATAGCGCCCCTCAGTTGTTTCGATCCATCATCATAATATGGGCGTCCGCAAGGTTTGTCTACACGTACGGATGAGGAGGCTGTGATGATGCATCGCGATGTCATCGTGATCGGCGGCGGCATCAGCGGGCTGAGTGCCGCGCAATTTTGTCGCCTGGCCGGGAAAAGCGTGCTGGTCATCGAAAAAGAATCCCGGGTGGGCGGTTGTCTGCACACGGTTCATCACGGGGATTGCCGTCTCGAATTGGGTGCGCATTCCTTCTTCAACAGTTACGGCAATACGCTGGGTCTGATGCGGCGGGTGGGCGCTTTGTCCGAGATCATCCGCCGAGGTAAACTCCCCTACCGCTTGCTGAAAGACGGTCGCCTGCGCGGCGTTCTATCTCGCTTGAACTGGCCGCAATTACTGCTCAGTCTGCCGCATCTGTTCGGCGCCAAAAAGGAAGGCCGCACCGTTGCCCAATACTACGGTCGAATCATGGGACGCGACAATTACCGCAACCTGTTCCGCCACTTCCTCAACGCGGTCATTTCCCAGAATGCCGACCAGTTTCCCGCCGATGTTCTTTTCAAGAAAAGGCCGCGTGATAAAACGATTCTGAGGAATTTTACGCTTCAGGAGGGCATGGATCAGTTGATCACCATGTGCGCGCACAACCTGGACATATGCACCTCTGCCGGGGTCAAAGCCGTGCATGCCTATGGCAACGGATACCGCGTCGCTTTGCAAGACGACCGCGTTCTGACATGTGACTATCTCATCCTGGCCGTACCCGCGCCTACGGCCGAAAAATTGCTGCAAAGCGCGTCCCCGAAAATCGCTCAACTCTTGCAATCGTTCCGAGCCGAAATCATGACGACATCCGGTGTGATTTGTCGTGCCGAAGATCTGGACCTCAAGCGCCTGGCCGGGATCGTGGCCCCCGATGATCCCTTCTACTCCGTCGTTTCCATGGACGTGATCCTGGAAAACGATCAGCCTTGGCGCGCCTTCAGTTTTCATTTCAAAAGGCCCGCCCCGGGTGTCGACGGTCGCAAAGCCGTAATTCGGCGTGTCCTGAACCTGAAGGCCGAGCCCGTCGCGGAATTCGAGCGCGAGACGGTGCTGCCGGCCTATAAACCCGATCACGCCGAGACCGTGCGCGAACTGGACGATGTCCTGGAAGGAAAGAACCTCTTCCTGACGGGGAACTACCTGACCGGACTATCCATAGAAGACTGTGTTACCCGCTCCAAGGAGGTTGTCGGCCGGGTATGCAACCAACGGGCGGCATCCGCATTCCAAACGGACCAAAAAATTGAGCCCGCTCCTACTATTGCGGGATGACCTTTAAGATTACTCCGACCAAAATTATTTCGGCCGATGCAGGAGTCCGAGCGTCCGGAATACGGGTGTCCACCACAACATCCCCGGCTATTTCGGACCTCATGTTTCCGAGAGGTTGAAGCGTGTCAGCAGGTCCTGGAGTTCGCGGGTCAGGCCGCCCAGTTTGGTCGCCGATTGAGCAATTCCGCCGATTTCACCCGCGGAATCGTCGGTTACCTTGCGCATCTCCTCGATTTCACTGAACAGTCGCTCACTCTCGCCGGTTTGCTCCTCGCAGGCATCCGCGATCTGCTGGATGAGCGTGCCCACATGGCCCGAACTGTCGACAATGCGTTCCAGCGCCTCGCCCGCGCGCGTGGCCAGTTCCTTGCCCGCCTCTACCTGGTCGTTACCGGTTTTCATGCGGTCGATGGCCGTACCGGTTTGCTCCTGCACCTTTTTGATCATTTGCGCGATGCGGTCTGTCTCGACGGTGGTCTTGCTGGCGAGATCCTTGACTTCTTCAGCGATCACCCCGAAGCCCTGGCCCAGGGAGCCCGCGTGCGCCGCTTCGATGGCCGCGTTGAGCGCCAACAGGTTGGTGCGTTCCGCAATATCGCTGATCACGCCCACGATATTGCCGATGGCGCCGGTGGATGATCCCAACGCCTTGATGGAATCGGCCGCGCCGTTGACCACCGCGGCGATGTCTTCCATTTTCTTCACCGTCTCGCGTACGATCTCGCCGCCTTCGGTTGCCAGTTCGCCGTTGCGGGATGCCGCCTCCGCGGTCGTGCGCGCGTGGCCCGCGTTTTCCGATATCAGCGATACGATCTGCGAGGTGGAATCGGCCAGCAAACCCGCTTTTTCGGTCTGGCGTTGGGCATCGCCGCGCAGATTATCCGTGGAATTATCGATCATTTCCGATGAATAGGCCGTGACTTCCACCGCCTGGCTCACATCCGTCACAGCCTCCTGCATACGCTCCACGGCAAGGTTGAAGCCCTGGCAGAGTTGACCGATGGCATCGTCCTTTTTGACCTCCAGGCGAGCGGTCAGGTCGCCGTTGGCCAACTTTTCCATTTCTCGTAATATCTCCGCGACGCTTTCGTCCAGGTACTTGTTCTGACGCTCTACCTCGCGGCCCGCCTTTTCGACTTCCTGGCGGGTAGCGGCCTCACCTTTCAGGGCCTGTGCATTGATGTAATCGAAGACCAGGGCGCCCACGGTCAGTACGAAGATGACGCCGAAATAGTGGAACCAGTCCAGAAAGCGCACCCAAGCAAGTTCGTTCTCGCGGTCCATCAGGTCCGGGAAGCGGAATCCGAACAGTTCCAACACATAGGCGCCGCCCACAATGCCGGCCACCAACAAAAACCAGGTGCGACCGGCCTTACCACCCGCGACCAGGGTAGCGAAGACCGGCGTCAGAGTCCACCAGGGGTTCCCGCTGAACACGGCGCCGCCCGAGGTCACCATAATCGTGCCCATCATCACCGTCAGGAAGATACCGCACAGGTGCATGGTCATGACCAGGTTACCGGTTTTGCGAAGGTAGAAGGGCAGGTAGATGATCACACACACCATGCCGACAATCACGGCGCCGCCGTAGTTATTACCCACCTTGAAATAAACCAGGTTATAGACAAGCCCCAGCCCTGCCATGATGAAGAGATAAGACACCATGAAACGGGCCCGGGTGTGCAAGGCGGCGTCGGCCCGTAACCTGTCCGGGATGAAGTGTTCGATAAGGGTGACGAGATTATTCATCGGCGGTCTTCCCGTGGCGCTCATTGCCGGATCGGTTTTCTCGAACCTGCCGATTCGCGATTTTTATTGATCCGGAGAGTCCTGTTGTTCACCGGTCCGCCTATATGGCAATTCACCGGCCCCCGAAAGCCGGAAGTGGATTCCGGGAGAAACATGCTTATGCTTCCATTAATCGGTGAGAAAACCAAATAAGATAAGGGGTTAAAATCATTTGTTGCCAAATGAAAAAAGAATCAGCCCGCAAAAAATGAACTTCTCAACTAGTTTTAGCCGGTGTAAATAACCTGTATAAATACAGTCCTATCACGAAAGTTTGGGTATTTCGTAGATGGCGGCTGTTTCTTTGTCCGGTGACGCAACCTCTCGGGTCCTCCCCAGTCGTTGCCGGAAATCATCTAAACCTTTGGTCTACATAGAACGGCCCCGAAATTGCTATAGAGTAACCCGTCCCCCCCTTTTTGTGCTTCCCTGGCGCGGTGACGGCAGTGTGTCCGTCACATCACCCGTTGTAAAGAGGTTTCTATGCTGCACCGATTATGCATCTTGAGTCTGCTGCTTCCTGCTTTCGGTCAACCATCCGAGCCCTGGCAGCTCTCCGAGATCCCCGAGAGGGCTTTCAGCGAACAAACGCGACCCACATCTCAAACCAAACAGACCAATCCCTATCTTGCGGCCCAACAGTGGTACCGCGATCAGTCGCCCGAGACCTATGAGGCTACCGATTGGATTGTGGTCTACCGAACCCAACGCGGTAAAAAGGCCGCGGGCCAGGCCAGGGCAGTCAGCTCCTGGCTCCTGGATCGCGTCGCCGGAAAGGTAGCCGAACGACATGCTTCCTCTTCCCTGGTTTACCTGCGGGTTACTTCCGATGAACCCGTTTTGATGCCCAAGTTGGACGCACGAGCTAAAGCCGCCGGGGTGGTGGCGGTCGCGCCCAACTATCGCCGGCAATTCACGTCCGATCCGCCCGATGATCCCCTGTTCCCGCAACAGTGGGGCCTGCTTAACGACGGCAGTAACGGCGGCACCGAAGGCGCGGATATCGATGTCACCGCTGCCTGGGACACCACCACGGGCAGTGATGAGGTCATCGTCGCCGTACTCGATTCCGGTATTGCCCTGGACCACCCGGATCTGGTCCCCAACCTGTGGGTCAATACG
Source organism: Acidobacteriota bacterium (assembly GCA_030066195.1). Taxonomy (GTDB): domain Bacteria; phylum Acidobacteriota; class Holophagae; order Acanthopleuribacterales; family Acanthopleuribacteraceae; genus JASJCB01. The sequence goes on along the minus strand of JASJCB010000124.1, from coordinate 12,807 downwards.
GATGAAATCCCCGACAACGGCGTCGACGACGACAATAACGGCTACGTGGACGATGTGCATGGCTACGACTTCGGCGACATGGACGGCTCGCCCTATGACGACTTCGGTCACGGCACCCACGTCGCGGGCATCATCGGCGCCGTCGGCAATAACGGCATCGGCATCAGCGGCGTCAGCCGGAAAGTCAAGGTGATGGCCCTGAGAAGCTTCCTGTTCGACTTCGAAATAATCCAGGCCCTCAACTACGCGGCCGATAACGGCGCTCGCGTCATCAATGCCAGTTGGGGCGGTCCCTTTCCCTCCGAGGCTCTGCGCCTGGCCATCGAGGAAGCCGGTGAAAGAGGCGTCCTGTTTGTTGCCGCGGCCGGTAACGCACCCTTGGATCTCTCCGTCTTTCCCCATTATCCGGCCGGTTACGACCTGCCCAATGTGCTCGCCGTAGCCGCCACTGATCGCAACGACCAACTGGCCCCTTATTCCGGTTTCTCCAACGATATAGTGGATATCGCCGCGCCGGGCTCCGCCGTCTTGAGTACGGTGCTGTTCGAGGAAAACTATATCGAGCAGGATTTCGAAGGCCTGACCCCACCCGCCTTACCGGTCGGTTTTGCAGAAACCGGACCTCCCGGCGCCTGGGAAACCTTCGACGACAACGGTGATCAGCGCTTGCGCGTTACCTTCAACGGCACCCTGGAAGAAGAAACGGAATTCGCCATGGAATTCCCCGCCCTGTCCAATCCGCTGGGTCCCATTTTCCTGGCCATGCGCTACCGGTCACGGCTGCCCGCGGATCAGCCCTGGAGTATACAGGGCTATTCCTATCGCATTAATGAATGGGTTACGCTTTACAATCTGCCCTACGTCGAGGAACCCGACGAACCGCTTTTGTACATGCCCAGAACCGACCGCTACCGCTTCTACGGCAAACTGGAGCCCGGCGAGCACGACATTATGCTGGAGTTCGACAACCTGCGCCTCTACCGTGAAATCGTCCGAGAGGGCGAAAGCGCCGATCTGGAACCCAAGTACGACTTGAAATCCGGCACCTCCATGGCCGCGCCCCACGTCGTGGGCGCCGCGGCGCTGCTGCTGAGCACGAACCCGGCGATGAGCGTCAAGGAAATGCAGATGCGTCTGCTGGGCGGCGGCGACGACCTGGGCTTCCCGCTGACCACGGGCAGCCGTTTGAACGCCGCCGGCGCACTTCAGGCTTCCGGTGAACTGAAGATCGTCAGCAAACCCCAAACCCAAGAGGTCAGCGCCGGTGCAAAGGTTCAGTGGAGTTTCCTGAACGGCTTGGATTGCCCGGCGGCTATCACCCTGTGGCGCAACGGACAACAGGTCGCCGTACTGGAAGAAGGTAAAACCGCGCACGAGGCGACCTACACCGTCCCCAATGTAGAACCCGGAACCGGTTATACCTTGCGCGTCACGGCCTGCGACAGTTTCGCGGAAAGCGCGCCCTTCGAAATCATTCCCACCGCCTTCTACCAAACCCAAGACCAACTGATGCTGCAATACCTGCTGACCCACTACGACCTGAACGAAGACGGGCGCATCAGCCGCGTCGAGGCCAACCGCATCAAATCGCTGCAGTTGACCGGGGTCGGCATCACGCGCCTGGACAATCCCTCCTTTTTCAAGTACTTGATCAACCTGTACATGGCCAAGAACAGTCTTCGCGAGTTGCCCGACCTGTCTCAGTTGCCCTACCTATACGAGTTGGATCTGGGTTACAACATGCTGAGCGAGTTGCCGCAACTGCCGACCTACCTGGACGCCTTGATCCTGCGCAATAACCGGTACACCGAACTTCCCGACCTGGATTACCTGATTTCCTTGGACTGGCTGTACCTGGACGATAACCAGTTGACGCAACTCCCCGCTTTGCCCTCCGGTTTGAGCATGCTCTACCTGGCGGGTAACCCGTTGGGCTCGCTGCCCGAAACACTACCGTCCCTGAGCCTTTTGCACGCGCAAGGCACCGGTTTGACGGAGCTTCCCGAGGGAGTCGCCGACATTAAGTTTATCAACGTCAGTTATAACCAGCTTACGGAATTGCCTCTGTTTGGTGAGATTTATAATCTTTACTGCGACGGTAACCAGTTGACGAACCTGGGCGAGTTGCCGACCGCTCTGGGCATGCTCTCTTTCTCACATAACCCGTTGGAGGTTGCACCCGACCTCAGCGGGCATGAAGAGCTGCACAGTGTTTACGGAAACCACGCCAACCTGGATCAACTGCCCCAACCGGGCGGTCGACCGGCCCAAATGCACTTTTACGGCAACCATTTCGGCGAGGACGATTGCGGTGACCTGCAAAACCTGATCGATGCCGAATTACAGGGGTTCCTACCCTCTCACTACAACGGCGAGATTTGGGACGGGGCCTTGATGGCGCCGAACGCGAACGGCAACGCCCCGGATTGCGCCCTTTTCCCTCCGGCAGAGGTCGCTGTCAGCAACATGCAGGTGGACACCCTGCAAAAAACTCTCACCTGGCGCGGCGGCGGCAACGCGGCGCGAACGGTTGATCACTACGAGGTCCGGATCGACGGGGAACAGGTCGGTACGACCCGCGTTCCGCTTTGGCGTCTGCCGACAACGGATAATGTGGATCTGAATGTGGTCCCTCGCTTCACGGACGGCAGCGCCGGTACGGCCGGTGAACTGAAAACCACCGTCGACCCTGCCGAGGTTCACTATATCCGTCACACCCTGGTGGAGAAACGCGAGGGCGTCTGGCAGGGCCTGGCGTTGACCAACCCAAGTACCGAACCCCTGAAGATCACCGGAACCCTGGTCGATCGCAACGGCGATGTGCCCGAGGTCGCACCGGTGGAATTCACCCTGCAACCCGGCGCCCAGATCAAGGGCCTGGTTGAAAACCTCATCCCCGCTTCCGCCGGGATGGATCTGTTCGCCGTCGAGTGGGAAGCGGCCGAGGTCTTCAGCGCCCTGATCCTGGAAGGCAGCCCGGAACATCTCAACGGTCGCCAGACGGCGCCCATGCGCAAACGCGGAACCTTCCTTATTCCGCAGGTGGGCCGCACCAGTTGGTTCCACATCCGCATGTTCAGTAAAGAGCAGGCCGTGGTCCACTTCACCGCCTACGATACCGACGGCAACGCCATCCTCAGCAAGGACGTAGATGTGAAGGGCATCCTCTCCGGCGATCCCAGAACCATCATGGGTGCGCCCTACGGCACCACCTGGGCGATCGATTGGTGGAGCGAAAGCGACATCCTGTCCGAGCAAACCGTACGCGGCGACATGGGTTTCATCTACGAAACCACCCTGGACGGTTACGAGGTTCCCTCGGTAGACGGCAGCATGACCTACCAACGCCGGGCCTTCGCACACGGTTTCTGGCGCGAGGGTTTCGTGCTCTTCCACAACCCCAACGACGTACCCGCCTATGTGACCTTTGACGCGCACACTTCACGCGGAATCAAAATCGGCAGCGAGGGCATCGAACTGGGGCCCCGTGAGTCTCGCTGGTTCAACCCTATTATCCTGTTCCTGAAACTGGACAGTCCGGCGAACGTGCAATGGCACGCCACCTCGCCTATTCTCTGCTATCGGGAAGAAGCGCAGCTGAGCACGTACAACCGGGTGGATAATTATTCTTCCTTCGGCATGGACGGCCAATACCAGGATGACATGATGCCCACCATGAACACACGCGGCAGCCGTTACCTGGTGCCGCACGCCCCCTCCAACAACGATTGGATAACCGGCGTCCACATCGTCAATCCCGAGGACAGCGACCTGGTCATGACCATCAGAGCCAGGGCGATAGACGGATCGATTGTGGAGACCCGGGAGGTCACCTTGAAGGCGCGGGGGTCCATGCGGTTCTTCACAACCGAGTTGTTTGAGAACGCCGCTAACATCGCGAGCCTGGAAATCCTGACCCAGGGCGATCGGGAATTCTGGGCAAGCGCCAACTGGACTTCCAGACTGACCCGAGCCGCCCGAGCAGCGGTTCGCCTGCAACCCGTCGAGTAACCCGAAACGGGCGCCCTTTAGGGGCGCCCAATCCATGCAAGTGACCAGAACAAAGCGTAGCTTGGGACTTCAACCCATCATGCCCGAGGGTTTATTTTCTTGCCGTTTTCACCGGTTCCTCATTCCATTTCGCGCGCATGGTTTGTTCCTGTTCCAGATCATAGATGCGACCTCCAAGCGCGATCCTGACCGCCTCCGGTAAGTCCTTGCGTTTCAAAAACTCTTCCGTGGCAACCCGCGCGGCTTCGCCGGCAGCGCCCGGATAGTACTGACGAACCAGATTGCGCAGGGTACGGTCGTCGCTTTCCAACTTCTCGGCCAACATATCGAAGAAGCGGGGCAGGAACGGCTTTGCCAGATCGGGCCGTTTCCAGCTGAAAAGGCTTCGGGCCAGGTAGAAGCGATCGACCCTGGACAACTCCTGGTCTTCCATCAACCGTTTCCAGGTGGCTTCCTTGACCGAGAGGTCCGGTTTCATGCCCTCGATCATCAAAGCCTGTCTTTTTCCAGAATTGCCGGAATCTGCATCTTTCTGAGCGGATAATAACTCCGGTAACTTGGGATGATCACCCACGGCCAGGTAACTGAGCCACTGCCATTTGGTGCGATTGGACAATCTCGTGCCCTCATAGGCGATCTCGCCGGAGATCAGTCCGGCAATAAAGTCGTAGTCGTCGGCCATATAAGCCGTGTAACCAAGGTTGGTGTACAGGGTCGCCTGCATGGCCTTTCCGGGTTCCGCCGCGGCCAGACCTTTTTTATAGGCTTCCAATAAGCGCCTGCCGTAGCGGAGCCTGGTTTCTTCATCCGGCGCGTAGCGCAGTAGGGTAGTGCAGTTACCACCGATGGTTCCCGTCAATCCGCTGTCCGTTTCCAGGGGTAGTCGGGCCAGAGCCAGGTCCAGATAGAAACGAGCGGATAAACGACCGTCGCGCACCATGCCGTAGAAACCTGTCCAAACCGATTTGCGCACTTCGGTATCCTTGACCTTATGCATATTGTCGCGGAGCCAGTTGAGGGAATGGGGATCGAAAACTACCTTGGTGTAATCGTAATCGTTCATATTGGGGATCACGAAGGCGGGTAACTCCCTGCCCTTCAACGGACCTATGTTTTTCGAGGCGCCGTCATAGGTAACCCGGATGGTTTCCACGAGTTCCGCCTCACCCTTGTCATTCTCATAGAACAGGCCGAAATCGGTCGCGTGCGGACGCAGTACGTCATTGGTGTCGCCGGCTTCTTGAATGAGAGTTGCCCTGGTGATTTTACCGCGCTTATTCACCTTGAAATCCAACCGGATGGTGTTCAGGTCGGTGGTGGCAAGCCATAGGTCGACCCAGGCTTGGGTGTCGATATTGGCGGTTTGGCGCAGGGCCCGCATCAGGTCTTCCAGTTCGGTATTGCCCCAGGCGTTTTCTTTCAAATAGATGCGCAAGGCATCGCGTAGGCGGTTGTCGCCCATGTAGTAATCCAACTGGCGCAACGCGGCCAGACCCTTGGTGTAGGTGATCGCGTCGAAATTGCGGCGAGCCGCGCGAACGTCCGGGATGGTGGCCAGGATGGGGTGCGTGCCGGGCTTTTGATCGGCGGTCATCACAAACCGCTTGCTTTGGGCGGCATGGGACCAGGGGTTCTGGCGGCCGATGCCCTCCGCGGCCACATGAGCCAGGTAGTCGGCGAAACTTTCTTTCAGCCAGAGGCCGTCCCACCACTTCATCGTCACCAGGTCGCCGAACCACATATGCGCCAATTCGTGCAACAATACCAGATCGCGTCCTACCAACCGGTATTCGTCCGGTTTTCGGCTGTAGAGGAAGTTCTCGCTCCAGGTCACGGCGCCCACGTTTTCCATGGCGCCGCCCATGCGCGGGGCAAAGATCTGGTCGTATTTTTCAAACGGATAGGGGATGTCGAAATACTCCTCGAAGAAGTCGAAGCCCAAACGAGTCGTTTCGAACAGGCGCTCGTGATCCATGGATGCGACTTTGGATTGGCGGCAATATAGGGTCAAAGGAACGCGGAAGTCAGGGTCGCTCCACGATGCAAAGGGACCGGCGCTCAGGTGGAAGAGATAGGTGGAGAAAGGAGCACTCATCTTGAACCGGGTATGCTTGCGGTCGCCGTCCATAACCGTGCCGACGGCTTGGGTATTGGTAATTACTTCCCATTCGGGAGGAGCCAGAACTTCCAGTTGAAACGTAGCCTTGAGGTCGGGCTGATCGAAACAGGGGAACATTCTGTGGGCGGCGTTGGGTTCGAAATCGGTGTACATATATTCGCGCTGGTCGGCCTTGTCCTTGTAACGGAAGAAACCGTTGGAGGGTCGGCTGTGCTTACCCGTAAAATCGATGAAAAGGATCTTTTTCCCCTTGGTAAGGTGCGCGGCGGGGATGATCAGCCGGCCGTTTTCGGGGACATATTTGAAATCCTCGATTGCGGTCTCGTCGATGCTGACCTTGTTGACCGATTCACCGACGAAATCGATGACCAGATCGGTATCCGCCGATTTCAGTTCGAAGCCGATGGTGATCTTGCCGTCAAAGGTTTCCTTCTCTTTCTCCAGGCCTATTTCCATGTGATAGGTAATATCCGAAATCCTTTCGGCGCGCGCTGCGGCAAACTCGCGGGTCTGGTTATCCTCCCAGGCGAATAGAGCGGGGATGAAGAAGCAAAGCAAAAGGCTTATGGTATAACGTATCAAGCGCGGGCCTCCTATCCTGGGTGTTGCATACATATTACAAGACGTAATTAGCAAACCCGAAGGCTCAATCTCGATCGAGATAAATGGTCGCATTCGCCTGAAAGGAGCATTGCGTGTGGTATCGTTGGATAATTTTTGGCTGTTGGATGGTGACGGTAATGGCTTGTTCCGACGAGATAGTGGAAACAAAACCGGGTGACCCGGTCGAATTGGAGAAAGGTAGTCAAGTAAAGCTGAACGACGCGGTGATCACTTTCATCGGCGTCAGCGAGGACAGCCGTTGTCCGGAAGGCGCTCGCTGCATGTGGGCGGGTCAGGCCCGGGTGGATTTGGAAATCGCGGAAGACGGAAAGACCACACCGCTGCAACTGGTTGTGCCGGGCAATCAGGAAAAGGTGAACGTAGAGGGAGAAAGCGGTGACATGACGGTAGCATGCCTCAACCTGGTCCCTTACCCCAAGGTTGATCAGGCGATCGACGCGGCAACCTATCGGGTAACGCTTGTATTCAAATAAGCGATCGCCTTATTAACGTTTGTAAACGATGATGCCCCGCGGCTTGAGAAAAGAGCCGGAACGCGAGGCCCCGGCTCCGTGTTGAAGGTGATGATTAATAGCAGCTGATGAGAGCCGGACCGCCGCAGAAAGCAAAGGAGTCAGCGGAGCAGGCGCCGGTAAAGCAAGGAGCACTGGAAGAGCCCCGTGATCCGTTCAGACACACCCATTCGCAGCCGCCGGCCGTCAGGGTAAGCGAGGACATGCCCAAGCCCAGAATACCGGCCAGGGACACTGCAAGGAGAGACTTGAGAGCGCGAGACTTGATTTTCTTCATGGAAATCCTCCGTAATTTAAAGATGATGAAAGGCAATGGGATCACTTCATTAATTAGAATGAGACGCGCCAATTGTCAAGTGACATCCATTACACAGTTTTTACCAATTTCGCAAAATCCCTCCCGTTGATCAGCTAAGGCAAGCAATCCTTGGGCATGCTACTTTGTGAGAAGCACGTGTTTTTTCTTTTGATTCAGCCCGGTTTTGTTAATGCCCGGGTTCCTTATGTTTTCAGGCTCGAGGGTTGACGTCAGGCTGACGTCGACGCGGTTTATCGCTTGCGTTACGAACTCTATGTTGAAGGCCGGAATCTCTGTACCGACGTAGCCGATCACGATCGCCGGATGCTGAAAGATGAAGATGATGAGCGGGGACGCATCCTTTTGGCGGAGCTAGACGGAGAAATCGTGGGCACGGGCGCCGCCCGCAGGGTTGCCTGGCTCGCGGTTCACAAGATCTAAAACGGACACGTGGCCTGAAAGGTCATAGGCTTGAGGGTTACCGGATGGGTAAAAGCCAGGGTGTGCGCATGCAGCAACAGACGAGGAGCCGCCGCTATAAGGTCGGGCGGGGCATAGAGGCTGTCGCCTAAAATAGGGTGTCCCAGGGCGCACAGATGCAATCGCAATTGGTGGCTTCTGCCGGTGACGGGGGCCAGTTTCACCCGCGTTCGGTCCTTTTGATAGTCCAGAACCTGCCAACGGGTGAGCGCATCCTTTCCGTAGAAGTAATCGATTTGCTGCCTGGGCCGGTTGGCATAGTCCGAACTCATGGGGTAGTCTATTTCACCCCGTTCGGGCTTCAGCCGGCCGGAACATACGGCCAGATAGGTTTTGTCCACCTCCCGATCATGGAACCGGCGATTGAGGGCCCGGTGCGCCTCCGCGCCCAGAGCGATGACCGATACGCCCGATGTCTCACAATCCAACCGGTGGACCGTACGCGCCTCGGGCAAGGTCTCCCGTACTCGCGTGATCAAGCTGTCGGCGGCTTGCGGTCCGCGTCCAGGTACCGATAGCAGCCCCTCGGGTTTATCGACCACCAGTATGTGATCATCCTGAAAGAGTATTTCGATCGTCATCATCACCCCGGCCTGATTGTAGCTGTTTCCATACAAATGACAAGATGAACGATTGCCGGCCGGGAGAGATCCTGGGAAGGGGCTCTCCAGGTGGGTAGAAAAAGAAGCAGAACCAGCCGGGTCCTTCTTTTCCTACAAGAATCCGCGAGCGGCCCGGCCGGCGGGTTGTTTTCGGGCAGAATAAAACAGGCGGCCCGGCCGACCCCTGCTTTTTCTCTAAAAATCCGGTGGGGGCCCGGCCGGCCTATGGTTTTCCGGGAAGAATCCGCGGGCGGCCCGGCCGCCGGGTTGCTTTCGGGCGGGATCAAGCGGGCGGCCCGGCCGCCCCCTGCTTTTTCTTTAAAAATTCGGTAGGGGCCCGGCCGGCCTATGGTTTTCCGGGAAGAATCCGCGGGCGGCCCGGCCGCCGGGTTGCTTTCGGGCAGAATAAAACAGGCGGCCCGGCCGGCCCCTGCTTTTTCACTGAAAATCCGGTAGAGGCCCGGCCACCCGACGGTTTTCCGGGAAGAATCCGCGGGCGGCTCGGCCGGAGGGTTGTTTTCGGGTGGGATCGAGCGGGCGGCCCGGCCGGTGATCAACTCGTCTAAGGCCTTGGTAAAAAATAATAAGTTACCTAGGCAATCGCGGGGCTCAGCTTTTCCATGACCAAGGCGGCCGATGCGTTGACATCGTGCAACAGCTTCATCTCCTCATCTTGCAGGTCCAGGTCGTATTCTTGATCGATGTCCACCCCGATCTCCATCATGGTCAACGAGTCCAAGCCCAGATCCTTGATGAAGTTCGCGTCGTCGGCAATATCCTCCGGCTCCAAGCCGCACGTTGCAAATACGATTTCTTTGATTCGAGTTTTGATCACTTCCAGATTCAGGGCGTCAGACATATCTCATCTCCTCTAAAACTCACTTTTATGAATCGTTCCCAGAACGAGCATATTCCGGTAGTGATACTGCCCGCAATATTATCTCGGCCCTAAGTCCTTGTTATCACTCCGGGCACGGGCAAAACTCGCGACGATCAACTGATCGACGTTTAAAAAATGTGGGTAGTGCGTATGTTCCGGCGTTCAAACACAAAGAGCGGCGCTATAATAGAGAAAAGCCACATGGAGAGCGATGTCATGAGTAACACCATCTCTGCGGAAACCCGCATCTTCACCACCGCGACGGAACAGACCGCGGGTGGCCTGGCCATTCAAGGCCGTCTTCCCGACTACGTTCGCGGCATTATCTACATGAACGGTCCGGCTCGTTTTCAAATCGGCGACGAAACACGGCGCCACTGGCTGGACGGTGACGGCATGGTGCGCGCTCTGGATCTGGCTGCCGGTGAAGCAGCCTTTACCAGTCGTTACGTCCAAACCAAACGATATGTCGAGGAAAATGAGGCCGGCCGTCGCATCTACCGCAGTTTTGGGACAGCTTTTCAGGGCGATTCCCTCATTCAGAACATGTCCCTTGCTTCGCCCGCCAATGTCAGCGCCTATCCTTTCGGGCCGAATCTCCTGGCTTTCGGTGAACAGAGCTTGCCATGGTTGTTGGACCCCTTCACCCTGGATACGTTGGGCGAACAGCCCTCGGTTACGAAGATGAACCGTCTGGGCGCCCTGTCGGCCCATCCCAAATTCGACGGTGATCGCATGGCCAATTTCGGAATTCGAATCATGGGTCCGCGCGCCCGCTTGTTCTACTACGAATTCGGGCCTGACCTGGAGCCCGTTGTCTACGGCAATACGGTGCTGTCGGGGCCTTGCCTTATCCATGACTTTGCAATCAGCGAGCATTATGCTGTCTTCCACGTCGGGCCCTACTTTCTGGACGCGCGCAAGTTCCTGAAACAGGGCGGCAGCCTGATGGATTCGCTCAAATGGAATCCGACCACTGTTACCGAGTTGGTGGTCATCCAAAGAAGCTCCGCCGAGACGGTGGGACGGATTCCGCTCAGCGGAGTTCGGTTCTGCCTGCATCTGGTCAACGCCTATGACCACAAGGGGGAGATCACGGTTGACCTGATAGAAACCGAAAAACCGTTTTACGATCAGTATATCCCCGCACCGCATATGTTCTCCAACCTCGGGGCGTGCAGCGCCGTGAGGATTCGCCTCAGACCCGGCATGGAAAGTCCTGACGAGGTGATCGAGGTGCCCCTGGGTCGTCACGCGGATTTTCCATCCGTACCCAAAACCGACACCGGCCGACCGTCTGCCTGGTATTGGGCGCTGGGCATGCCGTCGGCGCCCGCCCCCGCCCCCAAGTTTTACAATGAGTTGTTTCGCTTCGATCCGGTCAACGGAGGCGTGGCGGATCAATGGACCGCCGGCGTCGGTGAGTGTTTAGGAGCGGAGCCCGTGGTCATGTGCGATCCCGATGATGCCGACCGTTGTACGATCGGCTGCCAGTTGTTCATTCCCCGGACCGAAAAAGCTTCCTGGGTCTTTTTCGACGGGCACAACCTTGCCGCGGGCCCTGTTGCCCGCGTCGATCTACCCGCCTTCGATCCACCGGGTTTTCATACCTGTTGGCGACCCAACCGGCTCGGCGTATTGGCTTAACGGGAACGGACCGCCCCGTGGGGACGGTCCGTCGGTTTTTGGAACCTACTGACAGAATTGGACCATCTTGGTGCAATCCCAGGTTTCGGGGCAGGTGCAGGCGGTATAGAGTTCGCTGACCCAGGTATTGGTGGTTACGCATTCCAGGTAATTGTTGGTTCTTGCCAGGGCGCCGGCCCTCACGTCTTCCTTGGTGCGAAAACTCTTCACGGACAATTGGGTCAGGGTCAATTTCTTGTTCATGGGAAATCTCCTTCAGTGATATGGGTCGATGATGATCCCTTTTGCAAGGGGGGAACATGCTCCTTTGTACGCAGAGCAACGTCCGGCGTTTAGCAAGCGCGGCAGATCACCGTCAATATTTGCCTTCCGATACTCGATTTCTCGCCATGATGTAGGATGCCCGAGTGCCCGGCCGGCGAACTGACGTTATGTCGTAATTTTGGAACTACCGAGTCATTTTTCATCCACAAAGAAGCGAAGAGGCCACAAATAAAGTAACTTATTAACACCCTGGAGAAAGGGCCGATCTCTTTCCTTGTTTAACTGCTCAAGAGAGGAATGAAACCTCACATGATCTCCATCGCCGCCTCACAAAAAGTACACCCTCAACTCACAGGTTATGACTCCTCAAGATAAAAATTTATTTTTCTTGAGCTTATTTGTTTCATTTTTTCGCAATACTCTATAGGAGGATATCTTCACCCGGCCTTTGTACAAACACCGCGTATTGTATATTCGGACCTGCACCCGGTCTACTGTAATGTAGATCTCCGATATGAGGCTTTGCATGGAACCATCAAGCATTGGAAAATTCAAGATCCAGGGTGTACTGGGTGAAGGTGGCATGGGCGTAGTCTACCATGGCTTCGACACCGAATTGAGGCGTGATGTGGCCGTCAAGATGATCAAGCTGAACGCCGTGGCCGGCAGTCACCCGAAAGCCCGCGAGCAATATTTGGCCCGCTTTCTCCGGGAAGCGCGTATGTGCGCCAAACTCCATCATCAAAATATTGCCACCATCTTCGAATTCGGAAAGGAGGGAGAGAATCCCTTCATGGTCTTCGAGTTCATCGACGGCATGCCTCTGAATCGCTATTTTGCGCGGGGACTGAACTTCAAGCTACCGCGTATCTTGGATATCTTGGATCAAGTTGCCGCCGGCCTGTATCACGCTCACAAGTTAAAGATCGTACACCGCGATATCAAACCCCAGAACATGCTGATTACCACCCAGGGCACGGCCAAGATCCTGGATTTCGGGATTGCCAAGGAAAACCGGGAAAGCAACCTTACCAAAACGGGTCAGTTTCTGGGAACACCGGTTTATGCCAGTCCGGAGCAGGTTCGCGGCGAGGACATCGATTATCGATCAGACATCTTCTCCTTCGGCATTCTATGCCATGAACTGTTGACCGGTCGGCGGCCGTTTCAGGGTGAGACGGATATCAATACCCTCCATCGAATTGCCTATATGCCGCCGGAACTCCACTCCCTTCGCCCGGAACTGGGTAACGACTCCTCGGAGTTGAAACGGTTGTTCACGAGAGTTTTTCAACAAGACCGCGAGCTCAGGCCCACGGGCACGGAAGCGTTTGTCCAAGCCTTGAGAGAGGTGCTGGAAGAACACTCTT
>JASJCB010000279.1 GCA_030066195.1 Acidobacteriota bacterium | reverse complement strand
AAAGTCGGGGAGCAAAGAATCAGTTCTCTTTCTTTGCGCACCGAAAGTTCAGGATCAAAGAATCGGTTTTCATTCTTTGCTCCCGAAAAGTCCGGGTCAAGGAACCACAACTGATTTCTTTCAGATTACTTTTCAGTGCGCAAAGAATCAGTTCCCATTCTTTGCTCCTGACTCTTCCGGGTCGAGGAATGAGGACCGATTCTTTGCTCTTGACTTTTCCGGGCCGAAGAATGAGAACGGATTCTTTGATCCTGGATTTACCGACACAACCAATGACAACCCCAAAAAAGGGCCGAGCCAGGCTGACCGACAATGAAAACCCAACTTTTAGCACGTCTTATTTTCCCTGGGCGTGTGCGCATCCAGCGTGCCTGCAAGCCGAGAATCGCCCTCCGGGCGAGGCGAGGCGAAACCCTGGGCGCGCACGCATCCTGCGTGCATTTCCAGACATTAGCACTTAATTGTCCGTGGGTCTTGAATAAAGCCGGGAAGTTACAAATCAGCTTATCTTCTTCAAGTATTTTCCATGCACTGATTACCCTCAACCAGGCCGGGATTTTGTACCTCAGGGTGAGCATAAGGCCCAAACGCGGGGAAACTAAGCCTTGAAGCAACAAGCTCCCATTGCAACTCCCGGGGTCTATTAAAAACCCGCCGTCATTCTAGTGCAATCGTCTGAAAATGCACGCAGGATGCGTGCGCGCCCAGGGTTTTTCGCCTCGCCTCGCCCGGAAGGCGATTCTCGGCTTGCAGGCACCCGGAATGCGTGCGCGCCCAGGGTGGGGTTCCTCAGTCCAGCAGGCTCAATAGTTCTTCCGGGTGGTCGATGATTACATTCGCGCCGTTGGCTTCCAGTTCCTCCCGGTCTCGGAAGCCCCAGGTTACCCCTACCGCGTACAGGCCCGCGGCGACCGCTGTCTGCATGTCCGTGTTGGTGTCGCCCACGTAGAGGATTGCCTCTTTCGGCAAGCCCCATGCGGCCATGATCTGCCGCACGCCCGCCGGGTCCGGTTTCTTGGGGATACTGCCGCCCACGCCGTACACGTGCTCGAAGGGTATGTGGCTGAAGTAATGCTCGACGCACCGCACCACCGGCTCGTGCGGCTTATTGGACAGAACCGCCTGTTTCAAGCCGCGTTCCACCAGGGCTCTCAGCATGTCATCGATGCCGGCGTACGGCCGGGTTTCCCGGTTCCAGCGGGTTGCGTAGATCTCCCGGTTCCTGGCCACGCACGCCGCCAGCAGTTCAGGGGTTTGCACCTCCGTGGGTACCGTGCGTTTGGCCAGGGTGTCGATGCCGTCGCCTACCTTGTGACGGTAGTCCCGGATGGGGAAGACGGGATAACCCCGCTCCGACAACACCTGGTTCATACTGGCGCCGATGTCGGCCAGCGTATCCAACAAGGTGCCGTCCAGATCGAAGATGACGGCTTGTTTAGTCATGATGATGCCACGCCCAGGTCGACTCCGGCCAGCCCTTGTGGTCCAGGTTGAACGCCTCGCTGATCAGCATGTCCTGTTCGTATTTGTGACTGGCCGCCGATCCCGTTGCCGGGGAGGCCGACTCGGGCCGCGTCACCCGCTGCAGCGGATGCTTGCCCTTGCCGATCACCAACTCGGCCAGGCGTAGTTTCAGGAATCCCCAGGCGCCCATGTTCAGCGGTTCTTCCTGAACCCACATGACCGGGGTTCCTGCCGGGTATTCATCCAAAATGGCTTCCAGTTCCTCGGCCGGCATCGGATAGTACTGTTCCATGCGAATAATGGCCACGTCGGTGCGCCCTTCCTGCTCGCGGTGCTCCAGTAGTTCGTAATAGACCTTCCCGCTGCACATGAGGATACGCTTGACACTCTTGGGATCGATTTCCGGTTGGTCCGGGATGATCTTTTGGAAGCCGCCTTCGGCCAGTTCGTCCAGGCTGCTGACCGCACGCGGGTGACGCAGCAGGCTCTTGGGCGACATCACCACCAACGGTTTGCGGATGGTGCGAATCACCTGGCGACGGAGACAGTGGAATAACTGGGCCGGGGTGGTCAGGTTGACCACGATCATGTTGTCCTCGGCCGACAGCATCAAGAAGCGCTCCAGGCGCGCACTGCTGTGTTCCGGGCCCTGACCTTCGAAGCCGTGCGGCAGGAACAGGCACAAGCCGCTCAGCCGGCTCCACTTGTCCTCGGAACTGGAGATGAACTGATCGATGATCACCTGGGCCACGTTGCAGAAGTCGCCGAATTGCGCTTCCCAGATCATCAGACCGTCCGGCGTGTCCAGGCTGTAGCCGTATTCAAAACCCATGACCGCGGTCTCCGTCAGCGGGCTGTTATAGACCTCGAAGCGGCCCTGCTCGCCGTGGATATCGTTCAGCGGCATGTACAGCTTGCCGTTTTTGGCGTCGTGCAATACGGCATGCCGGTGGCTGAAGGTGCCGCGCTGGGCGTCCTGGCCGGAGATGCGCACCGGCGCGCCCTCGTTCACCAGGCTGGCAAAAGCCAGGGCCTCGCCGGTCCCCCAATTGAGCGGTGTCTTGCCTTGCGCCATCTCCTTTTGCTGTTTCAGGAAACGCTTGATCTTGTTATGCGGTGTGAAATCCTTGGGTACATCGGTGATGGTGTTCAGCAAGTGAACAAGGGTGTGCTTGGAATAGGTGGTGTCTGCCGGGGGCGTGTCAGCGTCACGGCCGCCCCTGTAGGGCGCCCACAAACCCTTGCCGAAGGAAATGTGTTTGAACTCGTAATCGTCCCGCTTGGAAGCGCTCAATTCATCTTCCAGATGTTTTTTGGACTCCTCGGCGATGCGGTCGGCTTCAGCCTGGGTCAGGCCGCCGAACTTCATCAGGTTGTCCACGAAGGCCTGCCGCACCGATTTGCGCTTCTTGATGATGGCGTACATTTGCGGCTGCGTGAAGGCGGGATCGTCACCCTCGTTGTGGCCGTATTTGCGGTAGCCGTACATGTCGATGATGACGTCTTTCTTGAACTTCTCGCGGAACTCCATGGCCATGCGAATGACGCGGCAAACGGCTTCAGGGTGCTCGCCGTTGACGTGGAAGATGGGGATTTGCAGCATCCGCGCCACGTCGGCGCAATAGCGACTGGAGCGGCTGTCGAGGGGATCGGTGGTAAAGCCGATCTGGTTGTTCAGGATCACATGAACCGAGCCGCCCACGCGGTAGCCCTCCAGTTCGCTCATGTTCAACATTTCCTGGCTGACGCCCTGGCCGATAAAGGCCGCATCCCCGTGAATGATCAGCGGCACCGCCCGGGCTCGTTCCAGATCGCCGAACCGATCCTGCTTGGCTCGTACGCGACCCATGGCCACCGGCCCTACAAATTCCAGGTGACTGGGGTTGAAACACAACGACAGGTGGACCTTGTGACCGGAGGGCGTGACGCGGTTGGCGCCGTAACCCAGGTGGTACTTCACGTCGCCGCGACTGCGGTGCAACTCGGGATCTACGTCCTGGAACTCCCGGAAAATCTGGGCGGGCGGCTTGCCCAATACATTGACCAACACGTTCAAACGGCCCCGGTGCGCCATGCCGATGACCACCTCGTCGATCTTGTGATTGCCGGCTTCCTCCACCGCGTAGTCCAGCAGCGGGATCAGACTTTCGGAACCTTCCAACGAGAAGCGCTTGGCGCCGACGAACTTGCGGTGCAGGAAACTCTCGAAAACCTCGGCGTCGGTCAACTTGCGCAGGATGCGCAGCTGTTCGCTCTTTTCCATGTCGAAGTTACCGCCGGTCTGCTCCAAACGCACGCGGATCCATTCCTGGACTTCGATATCGTCGATGTGCATGAACTGGGCGCCGATGGCCTGGCAATAGATCTTCTGCAGGTTGGTCAGAATATCGCCGAGAGAGCGGCCCGAGGTGTCCTTGCCCAGTTGGACGGCGAACTTGACATCCAGGTCCTTCTTGGAAAAACCGTAGTGTTCCAGCGTCAATTCCGGATGTCGCCCCTTGCTCAAGCCGAGCGGGTCCAGGTCGGCCATCACGTGTCCGCGCTCGCGGTAGGCGCGCACCAGTTTATCCACCCGCTCCTGGCGGGAGCCGGCGTCTCGCAGGCGCACCGAAAGGGCCTTCAGCAGACCCATGGTCAGCTCGTTGTCCTCGGCCAGAAGTCGATGAAGGTCCGCCCGCGGGATTTGCAACAGGTGGCAGCGGGTTTTGCAGAAGATATCGGCGGAACGGGGCCGGTTATCCAGGACGGCCAACTCGCCGATCAATTCGCCGGTCAGTAACTCGGTGATCTCCTCGCCGTGACGCAAGATGCCCACGCACCCGGAAAGAATCATGTACAGGTCGTTTTCCGCCTGCCCTTGACGACCCAGGTACTGGTTGGCTTCGATGGTGATTTCGCGGGTGATGGAAGCCAAAAGCGCCATGTCTTTCGCGGGTATTTTTTCGAAAAGCGGAATCTTGGTAATAAAATCGAGAACATGTTCCGGGACATCACCCACGGGCATTACCCGGGTCTTGTGATCCGAGGCGCGATGGATGATGGGGTGCTCATCCGCGCTCAAATGGGTGTCATAGGTGCCTGTCGGTTCTTCGTCCGGGTCTACCGCGGCCTTGTGAAGCGAGGGATGGTAACCCTCCTGGTTCTGAAAATAGGCGCGCCACTGCTCGTCTACCGAGTAGGGATCCTCAAGAAATGCCTCGTAGACTTCTTCTACATAATCAAGGTTTTGCCGACCATATTCCAACTCGATTTTAGGGGACATAATCACATCCTAACTACAATGCTCACATGGATGAGACTATAGACCAATACCCCTGAAAATTCAATCTGACGGCTTCTGAAATTTAGCGAAATCGCGGGAGCCGGAGCCCCTTTCGTCCACACCGTCAACAACGCCGGACTTCTACCGGAAGAATAAGGCCGCGGCAGCCTTGAATCACACTGTTTAACCCCGGCAGCTACGAGCTTTACAGGGAGTCTCGGGGAAGTTCCCCCGTTCGCGCGGCTTCTTTGCGCTGCTTGCGCCTGGCTACCACCGTGGGCAGGTTGAAAAACAGCAGGCAACTCATGCAACAGGCGAAACAAAACAAAACGGAGCCCTTACCGGTCAAAGCCAGGCGGATGTAGGCCGCCACTCCCAGGGTCAACAACAGGTATCCTATAACCATACTCAAGCGCATCCAAGGGCCCACGATCACCTCCTGCCGGGTAGATTAGCACAACTCTTCGCGGAGATTTCCAGTTTTGCGATGTCAACCTCTTCAATCACCCCGCGTAACGGATACACACAATCTACAACTTCAGTTCGAAGCGGTATCCATGACAAAATCGTATTGCAACGAGACAGCGTTGCCAATAAGCTCTTAAGGGTGAGAGACCGGCTCAAAGGACACCCATGACCAATTTCCCGGAACCCCCTGACGATCATACCGGCGCCGAACCCACCCTGGATGCCCGGCAGATGGTACCCGCGCTCTACAGCGAACTGCGCGCCCTGGCCCAACACTACATGCGCGCCGAACGCCACGGCCACACCCTGCAACCCACCGCCCTGGTACACGAGGCCTATGCCCGCATGGTGGAGCAGGAACGGGTGGTCCACAGTGGACGCAGCCAGTTTTTTGCCATGGCCGCCCGCGTTATGCGTCAGGTGTTGGTGGATCATGCCCGCACCAAACAGGCTCAGAAGCGCGGCCGGGAGGTTGCTCACATCACCCTGGACGAGCGCATTCAGGGATTTGAACGAACTCTTATGTTGGAAGATCTGGACGCCGCCCTGTTGGAACTGGCCGAATTGGACCCGCGTCAGTGCAATATTGTCGAAATGCGCTTCTTTGCGGGCTTAAGTATCGAGGAATGCGCCGAGGTTCTCAATATTTCGACGCGCACGGTCAACAGTGATTGGCAAATGGCCCGGGCCTGGCTCTTCGGTCGCTTGCGGGGTCAGTTATGAATCCCGAGACCTGGCAAAGGATTAAAGAGTTGTTCGGGAAGGCCATCGAGTTACCGCCCAAAGCCAGGGAGCGTATGCTGAGGGAAATTGAAACCGAATCTCCCGAGGTGGCTGCTGAATTGAGTCGACTGCTGACCAATCATGAAGAAGCCGGCGACTTTATCGAAACGCCGATCGTGGAGGGCTTCAAGGAAGATCGGGGTGCGCCCGCTCATTTCGAGGCCGGTACCGAAATCGGTCCTTTTCGGATTATCGAAACCATCGGCGTGGGCGGCATGGGTACGGTCTACCTGGCCGAGCAGGGTTCGCCGGTTCGCCGACGGGTGGCTTTGAAGGTCATCCGCGCCAGCTTGATCAGTCCAAAAATCCTGGCCCGGTTCGATTCGGAACGGCAGGCCCTGGCTTTGATGAACCACCCCAACATCGCCCAGATCTACCATGCCGACACTACCGCTGAAGGTCTCCCCTACTTCGCCATGGAATACGTTCCCGGCGAGCACCTGACCAGCTATTGCGACCAGCGGAACCTGAACCTGGACAAACGTCTTGAATTGTTCATCCAAGCCTGCCACGCCTTCGAACACGCCCATGCCCGCGGCATCATCCACCGCGATATCAAACCTTCCAATATCCTGGTGACCGAACAGCCGGAGGGCCCGCAAATCAAGATCATCGATTTCGGTATCGTCAAGGCCACGGAACACAAACTGACCGATACGACGCTGACCACTCATTCCGGACTCATTTTGGGAACGCTGGCCTACCTGAGCCCGGAGCAAGCGGGGGTAACCGAGGATCCGGTGGGTCCCTATTCCGATATCTATGCGCTGGGCCTTGTCTTATACGAACTGCTGACCGGCGAAGTGCCGTTCGGCACCGGAACCGATCTCCCCTTCCACAAAACACTCACCAATATTCGTGATCTGCAACCCAAACCGCCGGGCAGTTTCTACCGTGAGGGAACTCCCGAGGCCCGCAAAGCAGCCGGGCGTCGCGGCAGCACGACTCAAGCTCTGGCTGACAGATTTGCGGGCGGGCTGGACACCGTGGTCAACAAAGCGGTAGCGAAAAGGCCCGGCGATCGCTACAACTCGATCGACAATATGGTGATCGATATTCAGCGCTGCTTGGACCAAAAACCCCTGAGTACGGAGATTCCCGAGGAGGCCGTGTCCACGGCAAACGCCTATGCGGGGCCCTCGCGCTTGCGGACGATTGCTGCCCTGATCTGCTTGCCGGCCGCCCTGATCGGTTTTATCGGCTGGTACTCGGCGCGCCAGGACATCGCGTCCCTGCAACAGGATTTCCTGATCGCGGACCGTGCGGGTGAACTCTACTTACAGTTGCTGGAACAGGAGCGCCGGCCCATGGAATATGCCGCCGGTAAGCGTGACGCCATTCGCCGGGAACTCCTTGACATGTACCGGGAGCACTTGGAGTTGCCCGATAACCGCGCCGCCAACCTTGCCCTTGCACGGTGCTTCCATCAACTGGGCGATTATGAGAAGGCCGTGACCTTGCTCTCCGTCGATCACCTGCCGGTCTCCGCCGAGAACGCCCTGGCCCTGGGCCACGCCCATGCGGCAGCATTCAGCGGTCGTCTCCGCCTTGCTCGACTGAAGTCCGAGGGGGAATACCTGAGCGCCATGGGCCGACTACAGCGGTTACATATGGAACCGGCGCGCGACAACCTTCAGAAGGCCCGGCGAGCCCGGTTGTTCAACGGCGGATACAGCGCCGCCCTGCTAGCCCGGCTGGACGGACGTGATGTCGAGGCAATCGCCGTGCTGGAACCATTGACCGGGGATGCTTCGGTCGCGCCGTCCCCGTTTCTGCTTCACGGAGATATATTGGCAGAGCAGGGACTGAAATTCCATGAACGCGCCCGGCCGGACCGCGCCGGTGAACTGCTGGCGGAAGCCCGCGAAGCCTTCACCACCGCCCTGCGCGCTTTTCCGGGCAATCCCAAGCCGGCCTTGCGTCTCGCCTGGCTCAACCTGGCCGAGTTACACGTCACCCGCACCGTGATCAGTGAATCCGAGAACCGCCTTGAAGAGGCCCTGGACTGGTGTCGAACCGCCCTGACCATCGCCCCGCACCTGGCCGAGGGCCACCTCTTGAGCGCGGCAGCCCTGGAAAAGCAGGCATCCGCTGCCGATGAAATGAAAAAAAGAGCGCTGTTGGCTCGCGCGGCGGAACATCGACAAAAAGCAAGCCGGCAATGACCCGGAACTCCGAACTCCTCATCCGCCCGCCTTTAAAGAAATGATACAATAGATCTGCCGCTTTCTAAAAAACCAGGAGGTGCGGAATGAGCACACAAACCTATGACGACGGGATCGATCCCGCGGAATTGGAAGACATTCCCTTGCGTGCCGGAGACTTGAAAGAAACCTTCATTCTACAACCGGTCCGCACCCTCATGCACACCAAGCTGGGGACCATCCATGCGGATGCCTCAATTCTTGAAGCCGCGGAGGCCATGACCGAGGGGCACTTCGGCTGCATCATCGTCACCGAGGGACCTAAGTTGATCGGCATCCTCTCGGAGCGGGACATTATGACCAAGATCGTTGCCTTGAACCTGGAGCCGTCGAAGGAAAAGGTTCGCGATCACATGACCCCCGAACCGGAACGATTAGAGCCGCACGATGAGATCGCCTACGCCTTGAACATCATGGCGATCGGCGGTTTCCGCCATGTTCCCATCGTGGACGGTTTGGATAACCTGGTCGGAATCGTCAGCATTCGCGACTTGCAGAACGCGGTCCTTGCACACTTCGAAAAGGACATTCTCACCCTGCCGCCCAAACTCCGGCACGCCGGGCCCGTAAGCCGCTACGGCGGCTAATAGGGATCACGCGGCAGTTGTAACTTGTTGCACTTTTGATCTTATGCAATAATGCCGAAGAACTTAGGGTATCTTCAATCGGGAGCGGTGTTTCTTTTGTACAGGGATCTCTTTGAAAATGCCAATGATGCGATGCTGGTGGTAGATCCGGTCGGGGATCATGTCAAAGCAGCCAACCGGCGCGCGCGTGAACTTTTCGGACTGGACCGGGATGACCTGCCGGAAAAGCGATTCGCGGATTTGACCGGCGAGGGTAAACCCTCCAAACAAATCTTTACCGCTTTGTTGACCGGTCCGAACGATAACTTCCACATGGATCTGGCCGTTCTCGACGGCGCCGGCCGCAGCTTGGAAGCAGAGGTTTCCGCTTCAAGCACCGATATCGAGGGCAGAGTCCACCTCATCCTCAGCCTGCGTTTGCAAACGGTTCGCCAGGAGGCTTACCTGCTGATGCGGGAAATGCAGAGCCTGGCCAATATCGGCGGCTGGAGCGTACTGCTGCCCGAACGCAAATTAAGTTGGACCAATCAGGTCTACCACATCCACGGCATCCCGCCCGGCACGCCTATCTCGCTGGAGCAAGCTGTCAACTTTCACCACGCGGAATCACGTCCCCTGATCCAGGAAGCTTTGCAAAACGGCATGGATGAGGCGCGTAGCTGGGACCTGGAACTGAAGCTGGTCACCACGCGCGGCCACGAGGTTTGGGTCCGCTCCATCGGCCAGGCCCAGGTAGTCGACGAAAAGGTAGTGCGGCTGTGGGGCACCTACCAGGACATCACCGAAAGGGTCCTTTCGGAGCGTAAACTGCGCCAAAGCCAGGAACGCTACCGAGCCATCGTGGAGGACCAACCCGAGTTTGTTTGCCGCTTCCTGCCGGACGGCCGCCTGACTTTTGTCAACCAGGCCTATTGCCGTTACCTTGAAAAGCACGCTCACCAGTTACTGGGCCGCGATTTCCGCGAGATGATACCCGAGAGCGACCGCAACGAAATCAATCGACACCTGGCCGGCTTCGATATCGAAAACCCTGTCCGCACCCATGAACACCGCATGATTGCTCCCAACGGACGAATGCGCTGGACCCGTTGGACCAATCGCGCCGTCTTCGACGATCAAAATACCGTGGTGGAGATGCAGGGCTGCGGCAGCGATATTACCGATATCAAACAAGCCGAAGAAGAACGCCGCCGGCTCGAAGACCAGTTGCGCCAATCACAGAAGATGGAAGCCGTGGGTCAATTGGCGGGCGGTATCGCCCACGACTTCAACAATCTGCTGTTCGTCATCGGGGGATACGCGGAAATGGCCTTGATGGACGTGGACGACCCCATCGCCTGCCAACAGATCGAAGAAATCCAAAAGGCGGCGCAACGAGCCTCCAATCTTACCAGCCAGTTGTTGGCTTTCAGTCGTCGCCAGGTCTTACAGCCTAAAGATGTCAACTTGAACGAATTGATCGAGAACCTGTTAGACATGATCCGACGGCTGATCGGCGAACATATCGAAGTGGTCTGGCAACCTGATTTCGAATTGGCGAGCATCCACGCGGATCACGCCAATATGGAGCAGATCATCGTCAACCTTGCCGTCAATGCTCGCGACACCATGACTGTAGGCGGTACTCTGAGCATCGAAACCCATAATGTGAAAGCGGACAAGGAGTTCGTCAAGCGCAATCCCTGGGCGCGCGTCGGTCCTTACGTCCATCTCGCTGTCTCAGACAGTGGCGAGGGAATCCCGGCGGAAATCCGCGAACGTATTTTCGAACCCTTCTTCACCACGAAAGAAGTGGGTAAAGGCACTGGTTTGGGCTTGTCCATGGTTCACGGCATCGTGGTGCAGCACGGCGGCCACATCGAAGCGGCCAGCAATATGGGCGAGGGCACTACTTTTAATATCTACCTACCGGCCGTGGGTAAACGGACGCTGTTACAAGCCATTGAAAGCGTGGTGGATGCCCCCGTGGGTCACGAGACCATTCTCCTTGCTGAAGACGAGGCCATGGTACGCGGCCTGACCGCGAAGATATTGGAGAAAGCCGGTTACAAGGTCATTCCGGCACGCGACGGCGAGGACGCATTGACTATTTTCAACGAACGCGGCAGCGAGGTGGACCTGGTCCTGTTGGACGTCATCATGCCGAAAAAGAGCGGCCCCATCGTCATGGAGGAAATCGCCCGCGGATGCCCGGAAATGCGTTTCCTCTTCATGAGCGGCTACAGCGCGGACGAGGTACATAGTTCCCACCTGCTGCAACACGGGGTGCCCCTGCTGCAAAAACCCTATGCCTCGGCTGAGTTGCTGCAAACGGTGCGCATGTTGCTGGACAACCCGAGCCGCCGCCTGATGTATGAGGAAGATGAGGATTGAGCCCCCTGAATCAGAACCAAAACCTAACACACCGCAACGAATCTCACCAGGGGCCGGCCATAGCCTCCACTAGATTCCAGGTTTATTCCATACAGCGAAACACACATTTGACTCTTGTATGAACTTTTATGTGTTAAGTCAAGCTTTCCCGAGCCGATTTAATTTCATAGGCACCCCTTTTCGTGGGAGGACGTGTTGAAGAAGCCAGAGCTGCCGGCGAACGAAGCGGAACGTCTAGAGGTCTTGAATTGTTACCAGATTCTTGATACGCCGCCTGAGAAGGCATTCGACGATCTAACCTGGCTTGCCTCGGAAATAGCCGGTACGCCGATCGCCCTGATTTCAGTGCTCGACTCCGCCCGCCAATGGTTCAAGGCCAAGGTGGGTTTGGACGCCGACTCAACATCAAGAGATATTTCCTTTTGCGGCCACGCCATTTTGAGGGAAGAGCCGCTGATGGTAACCGATGCGCTGCTCGATGACCGCTTTGCCGATAACCCGCTGGTGACCGGAGACCCCCATATCCGCTTTTACATGGGCGTTCCACTTAAAACCCCCGAAAATTTCAATTTGGGAACCTTGTGCGTGATCGATCGCAAGCCGCGTAACCTCAGCGAAAAACAAATCGAAATGATCGCGGCATTGGCTCGCCAGGTTGTCGACCAGTTCGAGTTACGTCAGGCGGGTAGGGAACTTCGTCGCGCCGCATTGCAAGCACATGCCAATAACCGGGCAAAATCGGAGTTCCTGGCCACCATGAGTCACGAGATCCGAACTCCCATGAACGGTATCCTCGGAATGACGGATCTATTGATCGAATCGCAACCGGACGGGCAATTAAAAGAAAACCTCGAGTCCATCAAGGAGTCGGGGCAATCTCTCCTGCGTCATTTGGACGATGTATTGGACCTGTCCAAGGTGGAAGCCGGCAAGGTGGAATTCGAGATGTTGGATTTCGCGCTTGAAAAACGCCTACGTCGTATTTTGTCCCCGTTCCAAGTCATCGCCTCAAATAAAGGTGTCGAGCTCGATTACAACTTCGATCCTCAAATTCCCGAATGGGTCACCGGCGATCCGGTTCGCCTGGAGCAGGTAATCACCAACCTGGTCAGCAACGCCGTGAAATTCACCGAGAAGGGCGCTGTCACGGTCTCGGTGACCCGCGCGGGTATCGATGAGCAGGGCGTTCTACTCAATTTCGAAGTCAAGGACACCGGGCCCGGGGTACCGGAGGAATCCAAGGACAAAATCTTCGAAGCCTTTGCGCAGGCCGATGCCTCCATCACGCGACGCCACGGCGGCACCGGCCTCGGGCTTGCGATTTCTTCTCGTTTGGTGCAAATGATGGGCGGACGCATCCACTTGGAAAGCCAGGTCGATCGTGGATGTCGATTCAGCTTTACCATCTCGCTTTCGCCGGCCAGAGCCCCCGAATCTCAGCCGAAGACGGAGGGAGGGGAAATCGCTTTGGCACCGTGTCGCCTGCTTATCGTTGAAGATAACAAGATCAACCGAGCGGTTGTGGGCTATATGCTCAATCGATTGGGCCATACTTATCTGTCCGTGGGAACGGGCCGAGAAGCGGTGGACATGGCTCAAAAGGAATCCTTCGACCTGATTTTGATGGATATCATGCTACCCGACATGACCGGTTTTGAAGCGGTGACCGCCATACGAGAATATGAAGTCGACCGACAGTTGAAACCCGTGCCGGTCATCGCGCTCACGGGTATGACGGAAAAAGAGGAAGACGGCCGCTGCCTGAAATGCGGTATGAACGATTTCCTGACCAAGCCGATAACCGTCGCAGATCTGGCTGCCGCCCTTCGCCGCGCACTACCGCAGGCCCACCTGTAGAATCCCCAAACTCATTCCGACTCTTTTTCTAGTTTTACTAAGCACTTTCTAACAGAAATTCAAATATCAAATAACAAAGCTGTCAAATACACTCTACCTAGTGCTTTTAATCTATTTCAACATTCTTCTTCAATTTTTCTACTTGACTATTACATCAATGAGAACTTATGATTGTCACACAGCATTTAGAAAGACAACACAACCCTTCTTATGATTTCTAATTCCAAGACAACAAACCTCCTGAGTCGGTGATCAAACCGGATTTAGGTTTGCATGGTTCATCTGATATCATTTGACCACCTCTTTCGATGACCACACATTTTTTGCCTTATCGACAAGTAGTTACATCTAGCTACCTGTTGTCGAGCTCAAGGAAGCGGATTCCCATCAGCCCGCCTATACGGGATATGGAATCAAAGCAACAATAATCTGATCAACCCGCAACATAGAAGAATTAACTATGAGTAGCCGTCTGATTGTCTGCTGAAAAAGGCTGCTAACAGTATAACTGTACCGTTACCAATCATAACTCGAAATATTGTGTAGTGATCTAGGAAACTACAACTCTCTAGACATTACTAAAGGGAAACCTCTGCCTCTAATAACCCAGGCTGAGCCATAAGTCCCGTTGCCTGCTCTGCTCTGGTTAACGGGTCTATCGCTCAGCTTAGGATCAAACGTTCAAAACTCAGGCAACTAGGAGAAAATTATGTCCGAAATGAGAGAAACTCAACAGACGGAAGAAAAGCAACAAGTCACCAACCCCGGCGTGGAGCAGATTATAGCGGTGGATGCAGGCGATGTGGTAACACCCTCCGCTGCAGCGCCCACCGCACAACCTGCCGCCCTGGATAACCATTCCATTTCCGGGGTACCCCCCGGCAAAACTCCTAACTTGTACACCATGAGTTCGGAAACCATGGTTATGC
>JASJCB010000278.1 GCA_030066195.1 Acidobacteriota bacterium | reverse complement strand
CCGCCTCTTTTTCGCGGATGAAACAGGGGGCGGCCCGGCCACCGCCTCTTTTTCGCGGATGAAACAGGGGGCGGCCCGGCCACCGCCTCTTTTTCGCGGATGAAACAGGGGTCGGCCCGGCCGCCGCATCTTTTTTCACCGTGAATCAGGGGGCGGCCCGGCCGCCGCCTCTTTTTCGCGAATGAAACCGGGGTCGGCCCGGCCACCGTATCTTTTTCGCGAATGAAACCGGGGGCGGCCCGGCCGCCGCATCTTTTTTCACCGTGAATCAGGGGGCGGCCCGGCCACCGCCTCTTTTTCGCGGATGAAACAGGGGTCGGCCCGGCCGCCGCCTCTTTTTCGCGAATGAAACCGGGGTCGGCCCGGCCACCGCACCATTTCACATGAGATCATATCGAGGGTCGGAACCGATCGCCTCCAAAAATCTGTCCGATTCAGTGTTTCCCGCTACGAAGCCATACACCATGCCAAAATGGCGTACTTTATCCGGCTTTGGCGACCGTTGCCATGGTTTGCCGGATGACTCAGAGCTTTGGGAAGCGACGGAATAAAACCGAATTCAACAACTGTTTACAAGGCGTCGGGTTTGGAATGGGGAAAGGCATGACGCTTGCAAAAGTAACTTTTTCCCCAAGCCCCGACGGCTCCCTCGCCGACCGGGCCATTACACTGCACAGGAGTTGTCCATGAAGGTTACCTCAGTGGTTTTAGCGCTTTTCCTTGCGGGCGTCACACCGCTTTTCTCCCAAAACCAGGGCTACGCCGATATGGTGGAAAAAGTTCAATCGGCCGTGGTCAGTATCCAGGTAACTCAAGAGGCCCAAGCAACTGCAGGCAACCCCCTGGAGCGGGAGTTGTTTGAGTTCTTCAATCGTCGTCAGCCTCCCCGCCGGCGGGATGAGGTTCGCGGCGGCGGCACGGGTTTCGTCATCAGTTCCGACGGCTATATCGTAACCAACCGTCATGTGGTAGACAACGCTTCCAGCATCGAGGTCACGATTCTTGGTGATCAATCCTACAAGGCCAGGCTGGTGGGAATCGACAACAGCCTGGATGTGGCCATGATCAAAATCGACGCCCGTAATTTGAATCATGTGGACTTGGGCGACTCCTCCAAGATGCGCATCGGCGACGTGGTGCTGGCCATGGGTTATCCCCTCGGGTTGGGTTTTACAGTGACCAGCGGCATTATCTCCGGCCTGGGTCGATCGGACGGCTTGCGTGTTGGAACCCTGGATATCAGCGAGTATATCCAGACCGATGCCGACTTTACCTTCGGCAATTCCGGCGGTCCCCTGCTCAATACGCGCGGTGAAGTCATCGCCATCAATACCATGATCGTGGAACGGGGCGAGACCTTTGGTTTCTCCATTCCCAGCAACTTGATGGCGCGTAGTATCGACCAACTGAAGAATTACGGTCAGGTGCGGCGTGGCGCGCTTGGGGTAAGCATCACCGATATGACCGAGGACGCCAGGGAGTACCACGGCATCACCCACGGCGCCCAAATTACCTCCGTTACACCGGGCATGCCCGCCGAAGAAGCAGGCTTGAAATCCTTCGACATCATTTTGTCCCTCAACGGGGACAAGGTTGAGTCGGCGAAGGATGTGATCGATCGTGTTTCCAGCATGCTGCCCGGCGATCGAGTCAATGTGGAGATTATGTCCAACGGCAAGCGCGCCAAAAAATCCTTCAAGCTGGGCGACCGCGCCAGCTTCACGGAAGATCGTCCTGTTGAAACCGTCTCCAGGGAAGAAGCGGATGATGAGGACACTACGCTGGGCTTCTCCATGCTGCCCTTGGACAATCGCTTGCGTCGGCAGTTGGGCCTGAATCGCTCCGTAACCGGCGTCATCGTCGACGAAGTTGACCCGGACAGCCAGGCAGCTGAAAGAGGCATGGTCCGCGGCATGTTGATCACGCATGTCAACGGCGAGGAAGTCGAGAGTCCCAAGGAAGTGTTGGCCGCGGTCGATAAAGTCCGGAAGGACAAACTGATTGCCTTACAGGTTCAGGTATCTACAGGCGGTAATTTTGAAGGCGCCGCTTTGACGCCGCCGCGTCAACTCTACCTTCGGAAAAAGTAAACCGGGCGGGGAAGCCCCGGCTTCCCCTAAACCGGCCTTAGGGTAAAGCGCCTGCCGTCGCGCGCTTCATAGGCCTCGCGGAATTTTTCCGCATCTGCTTTATTCTTGAATACGCCCGTTCTTGTTTCCTTGCCGTCCCCATCCCGGCAAAGGACCTCGTGCGGGTGAAAAACCAGGCCCTCGGCCGTCCAGTCGGCGTCCTCCAAGCCCAGACCGAGTAAGATGAGGCATTCTTCGGTAGCCTTTCCCGCCTCCGGCGCCTCCACCTCCAAGTAGAAGCCCTCACTTTCTCCCGAGGACCGTTCCATTTTGTGGGTCAAGACGCATTGAACACCGTCCGGCAGGGAAAAAAGAAAATCCTCGAAGACCCAGGCATCCCACTGACCGCGAATGGAGTCGATACCCAACCGGTCTTTGATTTGGCCGGCGTCCAGATACAGGCGTGCGGTGCGGATCATTTCTTCGTCTCCGAACTGATGCCAACGGAATCTCTGTACGGCGGAGGTCTTGTCTTCAGGGACGTCCTCGCGACGGAGTACGTGAACCCACTCGACAAGATCCAGGTCGCGCATGAAATAGGGCGGGCCTTGAGCGGTAAAATCGGAGTCATGAGTTTCGGCCAGGGCCGCTGCCCACAGGGCGGGTAAGGCGGGCAACATGGCCATGCCGCCGAATGCTTCGTGGTGCTCGCGCACCCATGGAGCCAGGTCCGCACGCTTCTGTTCATCCCGAGCGGCAGCGGTCAGCAATTCGGCCATGGCTTCGATTGGGGATATTTCCAGGGACATGTTCACCTCGCGGGCATTATAACACCGCCCTTGCCCCAAAAGAGAAAATCCCGGGCGCCTCGCGGCCACCCGGGACTTCCTTCGCCCTGCTGCTTGGTAAGTGGTTACTGAATGGTCTTGGCAAGTTTCAGAATGGCGGGATTCCAATCGACGCCTTCCGCCTTGCTGGATTTCAGGTTCAGGTAAATCTTGGGTTTTTTATTCTCAAGACCGATGCCCAGGGTGACGCCCTGTTCGATCAGATCGGGATTGCCCGTAATGCTCAGCACACCGTTTTCCTTGGAGTACTGAGTGCCCGCGGCAACATCTTTACCCACGTAGACAACATCTACGGAACCGCTGGGCAGGCCGTCGCTCTGGGTCACTTCAACCAGCTTGGCCTTGCCGGCCATATTCCCGACCATGCCTTTCAGGTTTTTGGCGACATCGGGAGCACCGATCACGTGAATCTTGAATTCTTTATTACCGAGGTTGGTATAAAAAGGCAGTAATTTGAGAATCAGGGCCGCTTGCAGGGAAGCCGGCGCCGAGTCGGCAAGTACTGAAGGTGAGCCGAGAAGGCTGAAGGCAAAAATGAGAAAAATTGCTTTCCTAGTCAAGTCAATCTTCTCCTGACTGGTGGAACACATCGACGCCTCTTATTTATGCGCATCGAGTGCCCCGATTTCCTCGCCCAAGTGCTCCAAACGGCAGGGTCGGCATTAGAATGCGTCAGGGCGATAATTGGGGGTTGGGTGGACCTGTTATGCCGGGAAAATTCCTCCGGCAAACTTGTTATGCTCATCGGCCGGCCGTGTTGCAGCCTTTAGAGAAAACTTCACAAACCAACAAAAGATAACCGACAATGCCCTGATACCAAGCAGTTTACCAAGTCACTCATTTTGAGTGTTGCGCAAAAAAAGAGTTTCGAGTAGCGGGTGTCAGTAAAACTGGAATGTAATTTTTATCACTTGGGAACATTCCAGTCCCTAAACATAAAACGGCGTGACCTGTATAAACCGCGACGATTCCAATCTCTAAAACAGCTTGCATGAGACATGGCGGCTTTTGAGTCGCCCGATTTTTAATCGCAGAAGAGGCCCGGATTCCGGCGAAAGGCGAAGACATGAGAAAAGGGGTTTGGGATTGTCTGTCATTCACGCCATTCGAAATGGTTCGTGTTCGGGGGTGCTGTATAAATGAGAAAGGGCCCCGAGGATGACTCGGGGCCCCTTTTCAAGGTAGGGAATGAACGCCACGATTTCGTGGTCAGACAGTTTTGGCAACTTTCAAGATGGCGGGATTCCAGTCAACGCCCTCGGCTTTACTGGACTTAAGGTTTAAATAAACCTTGGGTTTACTGTTTTCAAGGCCGATTCCCAGAGTAATTCCCTTGGGCATCTGCGCCGGATCTCCGGTGATACTGAGGCAACCGTTTTCTTTGGCGAATGCCGTACCGGCGGCAATTTGTGTACCCAGGTACAGTACATCGACCTTTTCGCCGGGCAGCGAGTCGCTGGAGACCACATTGACCAACTTGGCTTTGCCGGTCATGGAGCCGATCTTCCCTTTCAGCAGATTGGCAACCTCGGGTGCACCGACCACGTGAATGGTAAACTCCTTGCTACCCAGGTTGTTATAAAAAGGCAGTAACTTGATGATCAAGGCCGCCTGCAAATTGGCAGGGGCTTTCTCGGCATGAACCGGAGCGGCACAAAGGGCCAGGGCAAAAAAGAAAAAGAACGCAAACTTTCTCATTTCACTCTCCTATAAGGGTGATCTTCTGTCTCTGGTCCAGTTCACATGTACCGGTTCCGGTACGATGTAATGGGGAGAACATTGGTTCCGATCATCTTCGCCTAACCTTTGGCACGAGCAAAAGGAAGGTTGGCGTTGAGGATCGGGTCGTATTGGTTACGTGGGCTGCAATTCCCATGACTTGGATGCACAATTGCCGTGCGTCCTGGTTAACTCATCGCTCGCCCCCTTAACGATCTTGAAAAAAATTGTGAGTTTTTTTCAGTTGACTTAGCATATCGCTGCTATTTATAGGCTTAAGCAGTTCGCCAATTCAGCTGCATTCATCTGCAAAAATGTTTACAGGCTCATTTGACCCTGAACTTGAGGCGGTTATTTTATCGTTTTCACACTTATACTTTACCATTTCTCACCGCGGCGGCCTCACGGCCTATACCGACCGGTCCAACTTGGAATACCCAAAGGCACACATCTATGCTAAGGTCTGCCCCATCGGGAGGGCCGAATTGAATAAGTTCTGGGATTTCTCCAAGCGTTATGTCGTCCGTTACACTTGGTGGTACCTTGCCGGTTTTGCCTGTGTCTTTATCACTCAGTGGCTCATGGTCTCCATCATCGCCAAAACGCAGCAAGCCGTGGATTCGGTTACGGTGGCAGGGGCCACCTCCCAGACCGTCTTACCTTATGTATGGAACATCACCTTATTCGCGGTCCTGGTCATCATCATCCGCACCGCCTCGCGGATGTTGGTTTTCACCCCGGGCAGGCTTGCCGAATACCATATCCGCAATGATTACTACGCCAGTTTGCTGAGGTTGCAGCGCGATTTCCTCTCCCAACACGAATCGGGTGATCTGGTCAGCCGTTGTTCCAATGACATCGCCTTTGTACGCGCCGCCTATGGCTTTGCTTTTCTTCAAGTGGTCAACGTCACGGTCACCATGGGACTGGGCATTACCGCCATGTACCGAATCGACCCCACCACCACCGCATTCGTTGCCTTGCCCATGGTCATCGGCCTGGCCATCATTCAAGGCAGCATTCGTTACCTGTTCGACTATTGGCGCAGGTCCAATACAAAATTGGGCGAGATGTCCTCCCTCTGCCTGGCCGGTTACAAGGGTATCGCGGCCGTACAGAACTATCACGCCGAACCGGCGCTCAACGAACGTTTCGGCCGGTTGAACGACGACTACCTGAATATCCAGATCACCATCACCAAGAACCGCACTTTCGTAATGCCCCTGGTGCAACTGGTGGGCAACCTCAGCATTTTTGCGGTGCTCTGGGTGGTGGGCGGTAAGGTGATTGCCGGCGATCTTTCCAAAGGTCAAGTGCTTGCCTTCTTCGGATACATCTCCATGGTCATGCCGCCGCTGTTATCCCTGGGTTGGATGTTGAGCGTATTCAATCGCGCCCTTCCCGCCATCGATCGCCTGAACGAAATCATTTTGGCCAAGCCCAATTTGTTGCCCGCGCGCCCCGCCGCCCAGGAAAACGACACCACGCTAAGAGCCGCAAACCTGAACTTTCGCTTTCAGCCCGACCGCAACAACCCGGAACCCTTCGGCTTGGAGCAAGTCAACCTGACCCTTGAACCGGGTAAGGTATTGGGCATCGTGGGTGCCCTCGGCTCGGGCAAGTCCGTCTTGTTGGATACCTTGCTGCGGTTGAACAATCCGGAGCCCGGGCAACTGTTTGTGGGCAGTGAGGACGCCGCCTATATGGACCTGACCCGCTACCGCGGCAAATTCTCTTTTGCGCCCCAGAAAGCCTTTCTCTTCTCGACCAGCCTGAGGGAAAACCTGCTCAACGCTCTCCCGGAAGATCAAAGGCAAACCACCGGTGACGATGTCTTACTCAAAGCCCTGGAGACTGCCGGGTTCACCCTGGACCCGAAACAGTTCCCCAAAGGCCTTGAAACCGAGGTCGGCGAGAAGGGAGTAATGCTCTCCGGCGGACAGCGTCAGCGCATGGCACTTGCCAGATCCTTGCTGAAGGAGGCGGATATATATGTATTGGACGACGTATTGTCCGCGGTGGATCACGAGACCGAGAAGAAGATCATCGCCAACCTGCGCGCCTTCGCACCCGGCAAGTCCTTCATCATTGCCTCTCACCGCATCTCTGCCATTCAATGGGCCGATGAGATCCTGGTCCTCGATGAGGGCAGGATCATCGATCAGGGGACCCATGAGGAACTCATAGCCAGGGACGGCTATTACCGTGAAATCTATACCTATCAATCCCGGGATATGGAGAAAGCGGTATGAGCATGAGAACGAACCTGGGCATCCTCATCCGGTTTTGGAGTTTGGCGGGTGACAACCGCCGTATGTTCAAGATCTCCTTCGTCCTGATGTTCTTTACCCTGGCCACGGAATTGGCGCGGCCCTATGTCTTGGAAGCGGCCTTGAGCCACATCACCCAGGGTCGGATCGACGATTTGCAGGATGCCGCCTATGTATTCCTGGCTTTGATTCTGGTGGACTATGTCACACGCGGCGGTTTCGGCTACGCCTTCAGCATGGCGTTGTTGAAGTCTATCAACCTGATCCGCGGCAAGGTATTCGACCATGTGATCCACATGAAAATGGCCTTTTTCGATCGCCGGCCCGTGGGCAGTTTGCTGACTCGCACCATCAATGATTGCGAAGCCCTGGCCGAGACCTTACGCGCGGGGGCCGCCACCATCATCCTGGACTTCCTTACGGTGATCGGCATTTTCTTCGTCATGTGCACCTTGGATTTGGAGCTCAGCCTGGCCATGATCCTGGCCGCCCCCGTGATCTGGCTGTGTGTGCGTTGGTGCGCCAAGGCGTTGCGCAACAAGTTCTTGGATGTACGCAAGGCTCTGGCCGAGTCCAACGGTTACATGACCGAGGGCATCATGGGTGTGGAGATCCTGCAACTCTTTCAACGCGAAGAGGGTTCTGCCTCCCAGTTCAGCAATATCAATAGGAAGTATTGCCGCGCCACCATCCACTCCAACTTCTACGACGCCTTGCTCTACGCCTTTATCGACGGCATCGCGGCCTGTGTTACCGCTCTTATCTTGGGCGTAGCCCTGAATATTCGCTTCGATCCGCAGGCCGTGGTCGGCCAGGTGGGTACCCTGATCGTCTATATTCGAATGATCGAGAAGATCTTCATCCCCATCCGTGAATTCAGCGGCAAATACGCCACCATCCAACAAGGCATCGCGGCCATCGAACGTATTCTTGACCTGTTGGATACTCCGGCGCGCATCGAACAGGGTGAGGGCAGGCTTTCCGGTGACCGCCTGACCATCGAATTCAACAGAGTCGGCTTCCGCTACAGCCATGACGGCCCGCGCGTACTGGACGAAATCAGCTTCAAGGTACGGCCCGGACAGTCTTTGGCCCTGGTCGGCGAGACCGGCAGCGGCAAGTCTACCATCGGCAAGCTGTTGACTCGCGCTTATGACGGCTACGAGGGCGATATCCTGGTGGACGGTCGTGAAATCCGCGGTTTGAACTACCATTCCCTGCGCGCCAACATCGCCATGGTGCACCAGGACGTAGAGTTGTTCCCCGGCACTTTACGCGACAATATCACCATGTTCGACCCCTCCATCAGCGAGGAAGCCATTATGAACGCGATCAGGATGGTGAAGGCGGAACACATGGTGGCCCAGTTGCCCGACGGTTTGGACTTCAACGTTCACGAAAGCGGCACCAACCTGTCCACGGGCCAGGTACAACTGATCGTGTTTGCCAGGGCGTTGGCCCACGATGTTCCGATCGTACTGATGGACGAAGCTACCGCCAGCGTGGACTCGGTAACGGAAGCCTGGATCCAGGAAGCGATCGCCCAGATCCTCAAGGTCAAAACCACCATCATCGTAGCGCACCGCCTGTCTACTATTGCCGCCGCCGACCACATTCTTGTGCTGAAGAACGGCAAGATCACCGAACAGGGCAACCACGAGCAGTTGGTGAGCATTGAAAACGGCTATTATTCCAACCTGATCCGCGCTTCTCGTTTGCAGCACGGCACGGCTCATGGAGTCGTATTATGACCTGGGCAACAGCCGAACCCTGGTTCGCGCCGCCCGCCCCGGAACTTCCCCAAGAGCCTCGCATTGTGATTATCGGCGCGGGCATTGCGGGCGCCGCCGCGGCTCATGCCTTTGCACGTCATAACCGCAAGGTCCTGGTCCTGGAAAAACACCGGCGCCCGGCGGAGGAAACATCCGGTAATCCGGTCGGCGTGGTCTATCCCTTTATCAGTGTCAAACCGGACCCCATGAGTTTGTTTTTCGAGCATGCCTATGGCATGGTGCTGCAACGGCTCCATCAATTGGAAGCGTCCCAAAAACCCACCGGCCGACAGTCCGTGGGGGTTTTACATCTCCTGGCCAAGGACCGTCTGCGGCGCCTACACAAGGTCTTGCGCGACGGCTCCCTTAAAACCGAACTGGTAACCGCGATCGATGCGGGTGAAGCCGCCCGGCGAAGCGGTCTGCCGATCGAGGAGGACGCGCTCTATTACCCGCAAGGTTGTTACGTGGAACCACCGCTGTTCACCAGGGCATTGCTGGATCATCCGCTGATCGAGATACGGAGCGATGTGGATGTAAGGACGCAGGCCATGGAAAACGGCCGGCGAATTGTGATGGACGAAAAGAACCGGGTTCTAGCGGAAGCCGATATCGTCATCCTGGCCACTGGAGACGGCGTCGGTTTCAGTCATGTCTTGAACGACCTGCCCGTCAGGCGCTCGCGAGGTCAGTTGCTGAGCATGACGCGCGACCATCTGGTTATGAAACCTCGTTGCGTGATCTGTCACAAGGGTTACCTGGTTCCGGGTCCGGGTGAGGACGTTTTGATCGGCGCAACCTGGAAGAAACACGAAGGCACCTCGCTGCACCAAGAGGATCAGGAAGAGTTGCTCAATGAAAGCCGAACCTTCATCCCGGGATTTGCCCTGACCCGCCGGCCGCCGCTACGAGGGCGCGTTGCCTTTCGGGCTCGCACGCCGGATCACCTACCGATCGTAGGGCCGGTGCCCGATTGGGAAGCCTATCGAGCCGCCTACGAGGGACTGAACCACGGCGCTTTTCACCGAAAATGGAGAGATGCCCCGTACCAACCGGGTCTCTATGTCTCCCTGGGCCACGGTGGTCGCGGAATGGTTTCCACGGTTCTTTCCGGGGAGATCCTTGCCGCTCAGGTCTTGGGACACCAACCGCCCGTGCCGCCCGAGATCTTGGGTTATGTACACCCCGGCCGTTATGTCATTCGCAATTTGAAACGAGGCCGGTAAAATAACGCCGGCAAATGATGGAAAAAACCGGTATCTTAATAACCAAGGCAAATGATGGAACCTCCGAAGACAGTATCGATGGACAGAGGGCCGCCGGCTCAGATTGCCGTGCAGAGGCCCCTCGACTTGGGAGGAATAGATGAGCCAAAAAAAGAAACTGACACTGGATGATCTGAAGGTAAAGAGCTTTGTTGTATCCGATCCGAAAGGCGGTGCCGTGGATATTGAAATCATCAATGATAAGACCGTCATCATCTCGATCTGCGCATCCGCTTGCGGCTGTACCATCGGTTGCTCTTACCTCTGGAACTGCTGACCGCCGTTTTCAACCTCACAACGGGCTCGGGCTTTCGGTCCGAGCCTTTTTCAGGTTTTTTCACTTTTTGGAGCCCCCGGCCGCCTCCGCCTTGTGAGACATGGTGTGGGCTCTTAAGTCGGCCTCACCAATTGTTTGATCAGGTTCGCTGCTCTTCTGGCGCCCGCGATGTTTCGGGCCACCGGTCCCAGGGTCAGCTCTCCCAGACCCCCCGTGACAAAGACCCTGGAATGCCAGCGTAAGAAACGGTCGGTAATGGGGAATCCACACGGTGCAAGAGTGAGTCCTGCTTGCCGGTGCATGTCTTGAAGGAACGGTTTTCCCGGCACGGTGGGGATGAAACCGGTGGCCAGGACCAGGCGATCGGCGACGATGAGGCCCTGACCGCATTGGACCATAATGCGTCCGGCATTCGTCGATGCATGGCGCACCTCTCCTTGAAGCCAGGTGACGCGTTCTTGCCTTAAATGATGACGAAGGCGTCGGAAGACATCCCCCGGCATGGAGCCCTTGTGACGGGCCGCGGTTATGAGGGGGCGCCGTGCGGGTGGGTCGTAACGATTGAAGCGGCCCATGTATTTCGGGCCCAACCAGCCGGGGTCGGCGTCGAACTGATGGACACGCGGTTGGCTTCGGGCCAAAACCACCACTTGTTCAGCGCCACGTTCGACCATGTAGGATGCGAATTGGGCGCCGCTGATGCCGCCGCCGATAACCAGAGTCGTTCCGGAGGTCGCGAGATCCGCCCCCTTGAATTCCTCGTCGAACAAGTGGTGGATTTGCGCATCAGCCGCGCTGAGCCTCTCAGCCCAGACAGGTACACTTGGCGGCGTCGAACCCATGGCCAGGACCACACGTCTGGCGCGAACGGCGCCCTGATTCGTCTCCACGCAGACATGGTTCCCGGCGATCTCGATGTGCCGTGCGGTTCCCTGGATGCGCAATTCCGCCAACCCGTTTCGCTCGATCACCTCACGACAGTGGGCATTGAACATGGCAAGGCTGGGTCGAGCGTAGGGAGCGATACAACATTTGTCCTGCCGCCAGTTACGGGAGAATTTTTTCAAGCTGCCCGGCTCCAAATCGATATGGTGGACAATCGGTGAGCGCAAATGGGTCATGCCGGTATTGGCGGTACGGTGAAACCACTGCGCCAGGGGTTCGGCTTCAGCGTCCAGGACCCTCACCTGTTTGGCCTCCATGGAGCAACCTTTGGTTAGAACAAGCGACAAATAGGTGCCGTGCAGGCCACCCCCGATGATCAGCCATGGAAGCATGCATTCCCCTTCAACCGCAAACTGGGAGCACGGTGCTCACGCGGTCACCATTTCAGCACCCATGGTTATGCCGCGTTGTCCGATAAAGCACCCGGGAGCGGTGTGAAAAGGCACAGGGAGTCATCGATCGCGGGCGTATGGTGAACGTGGCCGCGAGGCTGCCGGCAAGCATGAAAAGCCTTGGAAATGGGGAGTTTCACCTCACCGATCAGGAGGAAGTCAACATGTCGAGCATAAAACCCACCACTGGATCGGAGCGACTGCAGGCGCTGGACGCGCTACGAGGGTTTGCGCTGTTTGGCATATTGCTGGCAAATCTATGTAGCTTCCTGGGTTTATACACCTATAGCCCCGAGGAAGTTATTCTGTTGCCTACACCCGATCGGGTCGTATTGTTTTTCATTGACTGGTTTGTCGAAGGCAAGTTTTACGGGATCTTCTCCATCCTTTTTGGTGTCGGTTTCGCACTCCAGGCGGATCGTTTTCGTAGCACGGAAGGGAACTTCACTGCCTTCTGGTTTAGGCGCATGATCGTACTCTGCGGCATCGGATTGTCGCACATGTACCTGGTCTGGAACGGAGACATCCTGACGCTCTACAGCTTACTGGGCATGTTGTTGCCTTTGTTCCTGAATTGCTCGAACCGGACCCTCCTGCGTTGGATCGTGGCGTTACTGTTAATCCCGCTACTGATTCACGGCCTGTTGTATCTGACACAGGATGCCTCGTTTTGGGGAGCGATGCGTCGCTTTTCCACGGGCTTGAAAACGCAATGGGGATTTGCGGACCTGTCAACTCTGGAGATGCGAACTTCCAACGCCGCGGTGGAGGTGTTCTCCATCAATGTCCTGCTGGCGATACCACGGCCGATGAGTTATTTCATGTCGGGACGTTATTTTCATGTGCTGGGACTGTTCTTGATCGGCCTGTTGCTCGCACGTCACTGGTTGCCGAAAATCCGAAACAACGACATCTCGGTACCAACCGGCGTAATTTGGTTTGGCATGATCGGTTTAATCGCTCATTTCGGCTATGCGCTGATCAAAGCCATGATAGGGACACCTTTTGCCATGACCGAGGTAGGTCTCCTTCAAGGTTTCCTCTACCACCTCGGCGCCACATTGTTTGCGCTGGCAATTTCCATGCTGTTCATTTGTGTGTGGGCATCCGGTCGATATGCGTTCGTATTCCGAAATCTCGCGGTGCTTGGACGCATGGCTTTGACCAACTACATTTTTCAGAACATCATAGGTGTTCTATTGTTTTTCGGCTACGGGTTTGCCTTGATGGCCAAAGTGCCTTATATGTACATCCCTTTGATAGCGTTCGCTATTTTGGCGGCGCAGTTGGCATTTAGCCGTGCCTGGCTCAAGCGATTCAAGCAAGGCCCCCTGGAATTCGCATGGCGCAGACTGACGTACCGCCCCCCAAAACCGAAATGATATGCCCGTAGCGGGTCTAAATCTGCTTACGAATTCTGCTTTTCTTGAGAGGTGCCATGCCTTGCGTGCCGGCCGGGTTCGCACCTCTTGAACCATCTGTGACGCATCACGATACGCGGGCGCCGGGCATTGATAAGCCATGGCGTTGATTACGCCGTCACACACTGGGCTTGTGTCGTAAATCGGACAAAGGTTATGTTTTCGAGACGACAGTAGGCGCCCCTCAAGAGTGCTGGAATAGATAAGGTATTGTCGTCTCGTAAGAATCGACACCATTTGAGAGAAAAACATGAATCATTCAAAATATATCCCCATGTCCGGCAATCGTCTCGATATCTTCGGTGCCTCTCTTTCAATGATGTGCCTGGTCCACTGCGCGGTCCTGCCCTTTCTTCCTTTGCTCCTGGCAGGTCTGCCCTGGTTGGCCGATGAGAAAATGCACTTGCTCCTACTGGTCTTGATTACGCCCGTCGCCCTGTACTCCTTTTTAAGGGGGCAACTACGCCATGGTCAGATAAGTGTCGTGGTCCTGGGCGGTGCAGGTCTGTTGATGCTGCTGATGGGGCCGTTCGCCGGAGAAACCTTGGAGAAGCCCCTTACCGTGGTCGGTTCGATTGTGCTCTGCGGCGCTCATCTACAGAACCGTCGCCAATTACTGCGCGGCTGACCCCGAGGCGTTCCGTGTTCCTCAAGGTCTCCACCGACTCCCCGGCGTTGATCCGACGCGGCATGACCCTGCTCGCCTTGATCCCGCTAATTCCCAGCTTGCACCAGACCGAAATCGACGGCTGTCGTCTTTCCGTGTCCTGTGTGGGCTGAAACAAGGAGTTCGGTATGATCCCCGTTACCATCATCAGCGGTTTCCTGGGCAGCGGCAAGACGACCTTGCTGAAGACCCTCTTGCAGCACCCGAAGATGGCCGAGACCGCCGTCGTGATTAACGAATTCGGCGAGGTCGGGCTCGATCATCTGCTGGTCGAGCATAGCAGCGAAGA
>JASJCB010000123.1 GCA_030066195.1 Acidobacteriota bacterium | reverse complement strand
TGGACTCCGCCATATTTTTGGATTGGCAAGAGAGTCCTCTTTGGAATCGGCAAATTTCGTGAGGGGGCTCTCACCCTAAACCTCGAATAATTTGCACATTTTCACCAGATTTTCTATCAGTTATCGTGCCGCCTATCACTTCTTGTTCTTGACGACGGAACCGGGCAAGCGGAAGAAACCCGTGTCCATGTCGATGTATTCCCATTTCAGGTGACGCGCTTCGGTGTCCCGCATGCCCAGGAACAGCGAGAACAAGAATAGCTTGAAGGTCCGGCGCTGCCCGGTCGAAAAGGCGGTGTCATCTTTCCAGGTTTCCAGGAGGTGGATGAACTCCCCGACCCGGTTGAAGGGAATGACCACTTTGCGGGGATTGTAGGGGAATAGCGTACCGACTTTGATCAGCTTCAACGGGCTGCCCGGACAGGTGAGGTCATGGGTGTCGCTATAGGCTTTGGCCGTGTTCCAAATAGCGCGCAAATCAGCCAGCACCCTCCGCGCTCGTTTGGTGGATACCCTGGCCGCGATCTCATGGGCTCGTGCCAACAGGTCATGCAACAGGATGTCGGCAAGCGGTTTGTCCAGCCAGTCTTTCATGTGGGTGCGAATGCTTGCCCGATAGCCGTTGGCCGTGCTTTCGCAGGGCTTCTTGTATTGGATATGCCATTCCACCGCTTTACCCAGGGTGACCACGTCGGTATGTTTGGGCATATAGACCGTCTGACCGTTCCGGCTCTCCACGCGAACCTTGGTCGGGTCCTGGCCGTCGCGACAAAGGATGCTCCAGCGTTTGGCGGTTTCTCTCGCTTCCTCGGGCGAGATGACGGGATAAATCCCGATTTTCAGCTTTTTGGCTGAACCCGGCACCCCGGTGATGCGTTTCTCAAGTATGAAGGTTTTGGTGGATTCGCCGACGACCAGGCGAAACCCCGGAACCTCAGTATCGGTTACAATGATCCGGGTACCGTTTGAACTGGTGACCGCGTCCACGTATTTTTTGGTTAGCTTGGCGCGTTGCCGTTGATCTTTCATCCCGAAAACCTCCCTTTGGCCAGGTTCGACGCATGCGCGACCATGGATAAGGTACAACTGGACCTCGCAACGGTCAAACCGGCGAGCCTGTTGGGCTTTACATACGGCTATCTCCAACAAAAAGAATGGCTTTGGCCGTACTTGGCCGGAAATCGGTCACCAGCGGTCAAGCAATTTCAAGAATAGAAATCGTTGATTTCACCCCCTGTGTAATCTACATACCCT
This sequence comes from Acidobacteriota bacterium, assembly GCA_030066195.1. Taxonomy (GTDB): domain Bacteria; phylum Acidobacteriota; class Holophagae; order Acanthopleuribacterales; family Acanthopleuribacteraceae; genus JASJCB01. The sequence continues at coordinate 25,232 of JASJCB010000123.1, read as the reverse complement.
TACAAACCGCTGATTTCACCCCCTATGTAATCTACATAGGGGGTAGATTCATCGTGACAAGACCCTCATGGGAAAAATGCCCTTCGAATTCAGCGATCTCAAGGGGTATGTAAATTTCATAGGGGCCTGCATCGGCGATTTCCAGGGGTCAGTAGACTACGCGGGCTCGACATCAACGATTTATAACCCTATGTAGATTGCATAGGGCGCCGAATCGAACGGGGAAACCTGATGACGGATTTCCCCAGGTGCCTTTCCGGGTGTATATTCATTATAATAGGGCCGCCGGGAGGTATGCGTCATGTTGAATACGCGACCTGTTTTTTTGGTGGGCGCCGAGCGATCGGGCACAACACTGTTGCGCCTTATGTTGGATTACCACCCCGAGGTGGCATTCCACGGTGAATTCGAGTACATTGTGGACATGGTCGAAGACGACGGTCGCCTGCCTTGTATGGATCGGTATCTGACCTGGTTGCGCGGTCACCGCATCTTTCAAGATTCCGGGTTCACCATCGACGAGGCCTTGGATTACCCGACCTTGGCCAATAGTTTCCTGCACCAGAAGCGGCAGCGCGACGACAAGCACCTGGTCGGCGCCACGGTCCATCACCATTATCACCGCTTGCTGCATCTCTGGCCGGAAGCCCGCTTCCTGCATATTGTAAGAGACCCGCGCGACGTCGCCCGTTCCACCATCGGTATGGGTTGGGCCGGGAACGTATGGGTGGGCAGCGACCGCTGGCTGACCGCCGAGCGCATCTGGGATGAACTAAAACCCCGGCTCCCCGAAAGCGCCTATCTGGAGGTGCGCTACGAGGCGCTTATTCAAGACCCGCGCGCGCAACTGGAAACGATTTGCGATTTTCTGCAAAAGTCCTTTCACGAGGCCATGTTCTCCTATGCCGAACACACCACCTACGACCTGCCCGATCCCAAGTTGGTCTACCAATGGAAGACCAGGCTGAGCGAGGAGGAGGTCGGCCTCGTGGAATCCAAGGTCGGGGACCTGTTGAGCCGCCGTGGTTACCACCCCTCCGGGTACCCGGCGCAAAAGGTGGACGATGACCGTGCCCGTCACTTGGAATTGCAGAGTCGCTTTTATTGCCGCCACTTCCGCCTGCAGCGGTACGGCGTCCGTTTATTGGCGCTCAACAAATTGGCAAAAGTGTTGCCCGGGGACCGGTTGGCTTCCTGGTGCCGGGAACGTTTCAACAATATCGATCGCGAGTTTTTGAAATGACCGCCCAAGGGAGGACCGGGATGTCCCTGCAAGATGCCTTCTTCTTCGATGCCGCCCGACTTGACCGAATCGCCGAAAAGCGGAGAGAAGCCTACGCCGCCGCCGAACCCTTTCCCCACGCGGTCATCGACGATTTCCTGCCCGTGGACGTCGCCGAGCGCATCCTGGAATATTTTCCTGAGGAAACCAGTCGGGAATGGCTGGAGTTCAAAAACGCTCGCGAAAAAAAACTGGCCAACAATCACGACGCGCTCATGCCGCCCTTGATTCGTCACATCCTGGCTCAGTTCAACGCGGCTGCCGTTTGCGGATTCCTGGAAAAACTTACGGGCATCGAGGGCATCATTCCCGATCCGTATTTCTGGGGCGGCGGCCAACACCAAATCAAACCCGGCGGTTACCTGAAAGTGCATGCCGACTTCAACCGGCATCGCAAGCTGCCGCTGGATCGACGCCTCAACCTGTTGCTTTATTTGAACAAGGATTGGGAGGAAAGCTACGGCGGATACCTGGAATTATGGGATCGGGAAATGAAGGCTTGTGTGCAGCGCATTCTTCCGATCTTCAATCGCTGTGTCATCTTCACCACCACTTCCGATTCCTACCACGGGCACCCGGAACCATTGACCTGCCCGGAAGACCGAACCAGGAAGTCGTTGGCGCTGTACTACTACACGGCCGGAAGGCCGGAGACGGAACAGAACGAACCCCATACCACCATCTTCAAGCAGCGCCCGGGAGAAGGCTTCCGCGAGAGCAATGAAGGTCTGACCGTGAAGACCGTGGCCAAAAAGTTGCTGCCGCCGATTATATTGGACGGTATCCGCGCGGTGAGGGGCCGAAAGTAACCATGGAAAACCGCCGCCGCGACTAGGCTTCCGCCGGAGCTCCCTTCGGGGCGACGATCACCTTGTAGATGCGGCGCTTGTCCGCCTTGGCGATTTCGATTTTGCGACCGCCGATCATGCAGGTGTCGCCCACATTGGGGATGCGGCCCTCGTTGTTGAAGATATAGCCGCCCACCGTGTCTACGTCCTCTTCATCCACATCCACCTCAAAGATCTCGCAGAAGTCTTCCAGCAGCACCTTGCCGTCGACAAGATGACTGCCGTTGTTAAGGGGAATGATTTCATCGGAATCAGGTTCCTCGTGCTCGTCGTGGATTTCCCCGACGATTTCTTCCACCAGGTCTTCCAGCGTGATCAGGCCCGCCGTACCGCCGAATTCGTCCAGCACGATGCCCACCTGACTGCGCTTTTGCAACATCTCCTGCAGGAGATCGCTGATGGGTTTGTTCTCCGGAATGAACATGATGGGCTTGATATAGTCTGTAATCGGGTGGTCGCTGTCCATGACCTCGGTGAAGTCTTTGAATCGGATAAAACCTTCGATCTGGTCGATGTCGCCGCGGAATACCGGCAGGCGCGAGTATTTGCTGTGTTTGAAGGTTTCCAAAATCATGCTGTTGCTCATGTCGTGATCGATGCAAACCATGTCGGTACGCGGCGTCATGACCTCGCGAACCACGGTATCGCCGAAGTCGATCACATTGCGCAACATACTCTTTTCTTTTTCCTCGATGATGCCTTCCTCGGTACCGGCGCGCAAAAAGGCTTTGACATCCTCGGGGTCCTCGTCCTCGTCCTCGTCTTCCAGTTGGCGACCGTGGGCCGCGAACCGGTGCATCGTCCAAATCAGCGGCGTTTCCAGGGCGTAGAGCCAGCGCATGGTGGGAAACAGTTTGGTGACCAGCGCTTCGGCGAAATAAGCGGCAACGGCGTTGGGCAGCAGAAGGTCGAAGATCACCAGGTAGAGCAGGAAAAGAAGGCCGCCGACCAGGGAGATATCCGGTTTGAGGGTAATCACCGCGGCGCCCAAAAGGAACAGGCTGAACTTATCGAAAATCTGTGAAGCCAGGCTCAATTTCAAGGGGTCGTCCAAATAGACTTTGAGACCGATGTGATTTTGCTTGGAACGTTCGGCAAGCGATAAGAGTGAGATTTGACCCAGGCCGTTAAAGCCCGCTTTCAAAAGATTGTTCAGTAACCGCAGCAGCACAAGCAGGGCAATGATTACCGGCAAGGCCGATAGATACGCGTCATCCAATGACTATTTCCTCCTCTCTCCAAAATATGGACTCAGCTTGTTCTTGAGGTCAGATTGCAATTCCATCATCTCACCGTTATCTGTTTCGTGGTCGTAGCCGAGCAGATGCAACACCCCGTGCAGCAAAAGAAAGCGCAACTCTTGCCCTAAACCGTGACCGATTTCCTCTGCCTGGCGCCTGGCTTGCGAAGCGGAGATGACGATGTCGCCGAGGTACCTGGGTTCGCCTTCCAGGTAAGGCGCACCACTTGGAAAGGACAGTACATCGGTCGTCTTGTCGCGATCGCGATATTGGTGGTTCAGCCCGCGAACTCTTTCGTCCGTGGTCACCAAAACGGCCAGTTCCGGGTCATCCACATCGAGACAGGTGCAGAGATCACGCAAAAACTCGTTCAGACACAAGTCCGGCGGCGGATCGTCTTCGCTTTCCCAGATCAAATCGGCTATTTGGGGTTCGGTATTCATTGATAGCTTTGAGACCAACATACAAACAACTTCTTCCTCAGTATATCATTTTACCCATGTTCAACGAAAAATTTGTGACAAAGACCCCCGATTACTTCATTTCCCCGCCGTAAACCTGTATAAATAAGCCCGGGCGAAGCATCTCAAGCCTCGCTTCGCCTCGTGACGGATAAGCCGGAGTTACACGATGCCCTGGTGGATATGGTTGGTTTTCTGTATGGTTGCCGAGGAACCCGTCAGTCAATGGCAGGTATCGGTCCGGCCGGACATCGCTCTGGTTCGTTCCAACGGCCAATCGGTCATGATCAAAGGCGCCGAACTGTATATCTACGACAACCAGGGCACGCCCCTTCGCAACGTCACCCTGGCTTTCGCACCGGATCGAGCGTTTGTAGGGCCGCAAGACTATGTTTGGGTCCATGACGGCGAGGGTCTGTTGGGTCGCCTGAACGACAACTACAATCTGGCCTGGCAGCGGGAGATGGTGCCGCCTACCGTTCCGCCGTTCATTTTCGGCGACCTCCTGGCTTTCGCGGGGGGAAATGATGTCTTCCTGCTGACGCCCGAAAACGGCAATGCTCGTTATTCTCGCCGTACCCCGCGCCCGGTTTCCGGTCTGGCGTCCCTGGACGAATGGTTGTTGATCTCCGACGGCGGTAAGTGGGTTCTGGCCTGGGCGCCCGCCACGGGCCTGGAACAGACCCGCTATGAGGACAAGGGCGATCTGCGCTTTGCAGAACGCGCCCCCACCGGCGAGGTAGCGCTTACCTTCCCAAAGGGCAGGATCGAGGTAACCTATCGCGGCATACGTTCCAAGTGGCGTCGCGATCATCATATCGACATCGCCGTGCCGCCCATCTGGCTCTACAACATCCGCCGGCCGCAACTGTTGGTAGCCACCCGGGGACGCCGAGTTACCGCCTACGGAATCAACGGTCGCATCCTTGCCTCCCACTTACTCAAGAACCGCGTCGCCGCGCTGATTCCCTTTCACGACAATCGGGTTCTGGTAATCCCCGAGGAAAGCGCCGGGATGATCTGGTACCATGGCGAGAAGCGCAATTTCATTACCGAGGATCTACCTGAAACCATACGCTTCATGGCTTTTAAGGGCGAGTATGTGCTGCTGGTAGACTACAGCGGCATGGTTCGCCTGTACAAGACCACGCGTCCCGGAACCTGAGCCGCCGCAAGGAGTCCATTTTTGTGTTTCAATCGTGAATACGGTGTGGTCTGACACCAACGGCAATGGTATGATATGCCGGTAAATTGCAGCCCCCATGAAAGGAGTATCTATGGGCAAGTTCGTAGTCGGTATAATTGGTGGCGCCTGTGCCGGATCTGAAATCGCCTCAACCCTGGCCGATCTGGGTATGGAGGTCGTGGTTTTCGAGCAAAACCCTCTGCCGTACGGCAAAATCGAGGACGGCCTGCCGCGCTGGCACCGTAAATTGCAAGCTCGCGAGCGTAAAAATATCGACAGCAAGCTGGATCGTCCCGAAATCCACTTTGTCCCCAGCTGTAAGATCGGTGAAAGCGTCAGCGTGGAGGACCTGGACAAAGAATGGAATTTCGCCATGGTCGTCATGGCCAACGGCGCCTGGCGCGACCGAGCCCTACGCGTACCCGACACCGATCGGGTGACCGACGACAGCCTGGTTTACCAGAACAAACTGGTGTATTGGTTCAATCACTATCACGAGCGGAATTTCGACGGGCATCGCTACACCATTCCCAAGGACCCCGTCATCATCGGCGGCGGGCTGGCCAGCATCGACATGGCCAAGATCTGCCAGTTCGAAATGTTCAACGCAGCCGTTGTGGAGCGGGGGCTGGAACCCGTGGATGTGGAAACGCTGGAACACCGGGGGGTACGCAAGGCAGCCGAGAACCTGGGCCTCGACTATGACGACCTGGGCATTCGACCCGCCCGCCTGTTCTACCGCAAGCGCGTTATCGACATGCCCCTGGTTCCTCTCGGCGACGCGCCCGATCCCGTCAAGGTAGAGAAAGCAAAGGCCATTCGTCAAAAAATCATTAAAAACTCCACGACCAAATACGGCTTCGAGGTAATCGAATTTCACTCGCCCGCAAGCCTGCGCTTTGAAGGCAATACCGTCACCGGCGTCACCTTCGACCTGTGCTATTGGGACGACGGCTTCAAGAAGACCGGCGAACAGGAAACGGTGGACACAAGCATGGTGATCAGCTCCATCGGCAGCGTCCCCCAACCCATCGAGGGCATCCCCATGGACGGTGAGCTGTATCAGTGGGACGAAACCTTCACCGGCGCCGTCACCGGCCTACGCAACTTCTATTGCGTGGGCAACGCCATCACCGGCCGCGGCAATATCAAAGACAGTGCCGCGAACGCCAGACGCTTGGGCGCGGTGGTCACCGCCGGAATCACCGAGGAAGAACTTATCTACGAGAAATGGTTCCGCGCCCAGGAAGAGGAAGCTCGCGAGCACGTGGAGAAGATGATCACCTTTTTGCAGCAGATGCCCGATACTTCTGACGCCCAGCGTCAGAAAATTCAGGAACTGACACAAAAGCACTGGGAAAGCATCGGTTATACGGGTTATGCCGCCTGGCGTGACGCAATACTTGCAAAGCGATGATTTAGCTTTCCTGGTAATTTTCCGATGATAGGGTTACATTACCTTGAAAGGTCTCGTCCCGGGAGCTGAGAGGTAATGCTCTATCGGCCCTCGGCCTGTATTCATTTCTACTAACTCACGGCAAACATTCGCTTTTTCGTGGGTTTGGTTCGGTGCAACCCCTTGACCTGTGCACGAGGTTGCCGTTATAGTGAAGTGCGTGAAAAACACCATATCGGCATATGTTGGGAATTAAGGGTTGAAATTGGGTTGAGAAGGTGTTCATCGATGATTCATACGCTTGTTGTCACTCTTGGGAAACTTGGAGAATCACTGATCGAATCTTCAGAAAAGATTTTCGGCAGTGCAAACAATGTAGACTGTTTCTGTCTCGACTGGGCAGATGATTTGGAAACCAGCAGGGCCGGCCTGCAAAAACGCATCCAACAATTGGAAGGGAACGGAGGCATTCTGCTGCTGACCGACATGTTAGGCTGTTCATCGACCAATATCTCCTTGGATTTTCTCGAAAAGGATAAGGTAGAGGTGCTGACCGGCGTCAACCTACCCATGCTCATCAAAGCAACGACCTTGCCGGCAAACTTGAGCCTGGCTGAGGCGGCCCGTCGCGTGCGGACCCAAGGTCAAAAGTCCATTTATATCACCAGCGAAATGTTGTAGGTGGTCACATATGATTGAGCAACAAATCGAGATTACCAATAAAAAGGGCCTGCACGCTCGTGCGGCGGCAAAGTTAATCAACCTGACCCATAACTTCGATTCAGAGGTTATGGTCATCCGCGGCGACGACGAGGTTAATGGAAAAAGTATTCTGGGCCTGTTGATGCTGGCGGCGCAGAAAGGCTCCTGGCTGACCATCAAAGTCAACGGCCATGATGAATCGGAGGCCATGGAGCAAATCAAGACATTGATTGAATCGAAGTTCGAGGAATCGGAATAACTCAATGAAAGCGCTAAAAGGTATCGGAGTTGCAAACGGCATTGCCATCGGCAAGGCATTGCTCATTTTGGACGAAGATACCGTTGTCTTTGACGAGGTCGTCGGTGATTCCGGAGTAGAGCGCGAGATCGAAGCCTTTCGATCGGCGGTGGACATGGCCAAGTCCCAGATCCGTGCCATCAAAGACCGCGTCAAAGACAAAATCGGCGAGGAACACGCATTTATTTTCGATACCCATATCCTGTTACTGGAAGACCGTACGCTGGTCAACGAAACCGTCAACTACATCACCAAGAACAAGTGTAACGCCGCCTGGGCCTTCAGCGAGGTTCTCATGAACCTGCTCAAAGAGTTCAGCGCTCTGGGTGATTCCTATTTCGTGGAACGCGGCAACGATCTCAAGGATGTGGGCAAACGGGTACTGAAAATTCTAAGAGGGGCAAAAGAGTTCGGTTTCACGAACTTACAAAACGATGTCATCATTATTGGTAGCGACTTCGGGCCGTCCAACATCACGCGTTTCGACAAACCCCATATCAAGGGCTTCGCCTCCGATGTGGGCGCGCAGACAACGCATACGGCCATTATTGCAAAGGCGCTCGAATTGCCCGCGGTTGTAGGGCTTCATGATGTCTCCAAGCGTGTCAACTCCGGCGATACCATCATCTTGGATAGTTTCGCCGGCAAGGTTTTTGTCAATCCCAACACCGAAACCTTGGAGAAGTACCAGAAGTTGATGACAATTTACGACGAAGAAAAAGCCGGCTATCGCAAGGAAATCCGCAAGCCGGCCGTCAGCCTGGACGGCCTCGAAATCGAATTACTGGCCAATATCGAATTGCCCAACGAGGCGGACGGCGCTTTGGAAAACGGCGCTCAGGGCATCGGGCTCTATCGAACCGAATTCCTCTTCCTGAAACACTCGCCGGAATTGCCGACCGAGGCCATCCACTACGAGACCTATTGTGAACTGGCCGAAAAGTTGGGTGACCGCCCTCTGACCATTCGCACCCTGGATCTGGGCGGGGACAAGTTCTTCCACCGCACCTTCCGGCGCGAGAAGGAAGCCAATCCCGTCATGGGCCTGCGAGGGGTGCGCCTGTGCCTGGCTCGAAGCGACATCTTCCGCGACCAGTTGCGCGCCGTCCTGCGAGCGGCCCATAAATATAGGAACATCCGCATCATGTTTCCCCTGCTCAGCGGGGTGAAGGAATGGCACTCGGTCAAGGCCTATATGCACAAGGTCATGGACGAAATGCGCGAGGAAGGCACCGAATTCAGGGAAGATCCCAAACTGGGGGCCATGATCGAGGTGCCGTCCGCGGCCATGGTTTCCGATTTCCTGGCAGCCGAGATGGATTTCTTCAGCATCGGCACCAACGACCTGTTGCAATACTTCCTGGCAATCGATCGCGCCAACGATGATGTCAGCTACCTCTACGATCCCTTCCATCCAGGGTTTGTACGCCTGTTGTCTTTCATCATCGAGGCGGCCAACCGGCACGGCATCGACGTCAGTTGTTGCGGGGAAATGGCATCCTCGCCGCTTTACGCCTCCCTCCTGATCAAATTGGGACTACGGCGCCTGTCCATGAACCCGGCATCCCTGCCGATCATCCACCATATGATCCGTTCGCTCGACTTTGTGAAGCTGGAGAACCTGGTGCCCGCCACCGAGTCCGTCGGACCGACCGGACCCAAAACCAGGGCTGCCTTCAGGGAGGCGCTGAAGACCATGCTGACCGCGAACGACTACCAAAGCCTGATCGGTGAATATGCCGATGACTAGGCAGCGGTTGCCTTCCATCTGAACGGGCTTCCCCGCCCATAAACGGAGATAGATTTATGCTATGGATGCTGTCGGCGATTATCGGCCTTCTGGTCGGCCATGTGGTCCGCCGCTTCACCCCCGCACTGCTTGGTGAAAAAAAACGCGAAATGCCCTTCAAGGGCCCTTGGGTCGAACTGATCGGGGCCGCCCTTTTCGTACTTGTTTACGCTCTTCGGGGTGTTGACCCGTCCCAATTGAAGTGGTACCTCTTCACCACCTTGCTGCTGGCCATCGCCACCGCCGATGCGCATCGCAAATATGTACCCACCGGAGTCTGTTGGACAGGAACCGTCCTGGGTCTGATCCTGGTCGGCATCTTCCCGCGCGATATTCTCGATCTCCTTGCGCAGGGCGATTTCATTGCCATATTCGGTTTCTCTGCCGACGCCGGCGCCGTGCCGGGCATCATCCTCTCGGTGAGCGGCGCGCTCATGGGTTTCCTGGAAATCTGGTTCATTCGCCGGCTTTTCTATTCCCTGGCCGGATTGGAAGCCATGGGCCTGGGCGATGCCTACATCATGATGATGGTCGGCGCCTGGCTGGGCCCCCAGGGTGTGGTTTTCGCCCTTCTCCCCGCCTGCATCTTCGGCATCGCCTACGGCATGATCCGAAAAGCTCTGTTCGGAGTCTCCCACCTGGCGTTCGGCCCCGCCCTTGCCATGGGCTCTCTGTTTCTTCAACTGTTTGCGGATCGCGTTATCGGTGCGATTGCCGGCCTGAACAACCTGCTTTACAGCCTGCCCCCGCTTGCTCTGCTCGCCTTCTCGCTGTTCCTCGTGTTCCTGTTGATATTCCTTGTCCTGCGCATGCGCAGAAAAAGTGCAGAATATGCCGGCCAGATTGAAGAAGACTACAAAGAAATCGACGAAAAGATGGGGCAGTGAATCAGAGGGCGGCGCCTGCCCTCTCGGGGGAACGGTTCCGGGCGGTCTTTCGTCTCGCTCTGCCTATCATCGCCGGAATGGGCTCACAGAACCTGCTCAATCTGGTAGACACCGCCATGGTCGGCTCTCTGGGAACAGCATCCCTGGCAGCCGTGGGTATCAGCAGCATGGCCGTCTGGGTGATTACATCCGTATTGCAAGGACTGGGGCCCGCCGTTCAAGCGGTCACCGCGCGCCGCCTGGGCGAGGGTAAGATCGAACGCCTGCATCAGGCCATGGTCAATGCCGGTTACCTGGTGATACTGGTGGGCATTCCCTACACCTGGCTCCTGTTGGAACTGGTGCCCGTCATCTTCGGTCTGCTGACTACCAACCGGGAGATTTTTGCGATCGGGGTCAGCTACACCAACATTCGCCTCTATACCGTGGTGATCATCGGCGTCAACTTCTGCTTCCGGGGTTATTTCAACGGTCGAAAACAGTCGATCCTGTACATGCAAACCCTGTTGCTGATGCACCCGATCAACATGGTGCTCAACTTTCTGCTGATCTTCGGTCACCTGGGCCTGCCGGCCATGGGCGCCGACGGCGCCGCACTGGGTACCGCAATCGCAACCACCCTGGGCTGCCTGAACTACATACGCCTCATGCTGAAGCACCGAAACAAGAGCTTTTCCATGTCGCCCCGCGAACTGTCCACTCGCACCATGGGCGCATTAGTACGCATCGGCCTGCCGTCCTGCGTCCAAATCCTGTCTCTGGCCCTGGGTTACCTGGTTTTCTTCCGCATCGCCGAACTGGTCGGGCCTGAGGCTCTGGCCGCAACCAACGTACTGATCAATCTGAACCTGGTCTGCATCCTGGTTTCTCTTGGACTGGGCATCGCCACGATTACACTCGTGGGAAACGCCCTTGGCGAAGGCAAACCGGCTGAAGCCAGGCAATGGGTCAAAAGTACGGCATTTATCGCCTGCACCGGCATGGCCGTGATCGGATCGATTCTGGCCGCATTCCCCACCACCTGGCTCACCCTGTTCACGCGAGAGGAAGCCGTGATTTCCATCGCCGTCATTCCCCTGGTACTGATGGGCCTCAGCCAGGTACTCGATGCGGCGGGCATTATCTTGTCTCATGCGCACCTGGGCGGAGGCGCCTCGAAAACGGTGATGATCATTTCCTTTGTCAACCAATGGCTGATCCTCCTACCGGCATGCTATATCTGGGTGACCTGGTTCCAAGGAGAGCTCTTGCAACTGTGGATCTGCATGGTCATCTACCGACTGCTGCAAGTGGTGAGTTACCTGATCAGCATCCGCCGGGGCGGCTGGTTGAAGGTAGCGCTTTAATACGGCTTACGCCGTGTTGCGCAAACTGCTTGACTGTACATATGTCCTGGACGTCGCGCGGTAACAAAAACATAACAGCGGAGCAAGAACCCGCAACGGTGCGTAGCTTGCGGCCCTTTTCAAAGAAACGCTACATGTCAAAGTGGCGATCAGCCGATACAAATGGTATAATGGGAAAGCTTTCATGGCTTGATTGATTATGACGGTGTCATGGTCTTCTTGATGCGATCAATCTATACTACCGGACGCCGATTCATCCTGATGTCTTTGGGTTCACTGCAAGGAGGTCTTTTATGATCACTAAAGTCAATGTGTCCAGGCAAGATGTCGAGGACACCATTGCTCAAGCTCTGGCTGAGTTCCGCAGCCAGCATAATAAAGAACCCTCTCACCTGGTCTTGGGGCGTATTGCGTATGAAGAGTTCCGCAATATGCAGAAACTGAGCGGTCAAGAAGAAAGCCCAACCAGTTATAAGGGCCTTGAAATCGCGGTTCTCGAAGAGCCGCCCAACACGCTTGCCATTGGGTCGCGACCCGACTAATTCATTCATTTCTGATGCGTATCGGGATGCACCTGTCGGGTGCCCCGATTCGCATGAAACCTTCCCTGCCCTGTCTCACACGGATAAACCCAGAAATTGACAACGCAACTGAAATAAGTGTCGATTAGGGGCAGAAGACAGAGTGGTACTGCGCCCGATTCAGGTCTGCCTCAGGGTCAATTTGAAATCGCAGCAGCGGCCGTCCTCATCGAAGCGAGCGGCCAGTTCGGGGAAGTCGCTCGGGCGTTTGCGTTCGATAATCAACGCGGGCCGTTTGGCCTCGGGGATGCTCGCCAACACGCCGTCGTCCTCACGTAATTTGTCGAACTTGGAACCTGCAAATTGCATCTCGGTGGTCAGGGAACGGTAGTTCTTTTTGCGAACCATGAAATGGATGTGCGGCGGACGTCGGAAACCATAATTGCCGTAGGGTGCCGGCATGATGGTTTTGAAGAAATAGCCGCCGTTTTCATTGGTGATCACCCTGCCGAAATAGGCGAAGTTGGGGTCCAGGGAAACGCCCCGTTGGCGTTCATGCTTGTAATGACCCTTGTGATCGCATTGCCAGATTTCTACCGTTGCACCGGCAATGGGTCGACAGGCCTCATCCTGTACACGCCCGAAGACAAAAAGGGTTTCCCCGACGGGTTTTCCCGAACCGCCTCCGGTCAGATCGAAGGTATCGGGGATTTCCTCGGGATAGAAGGGGCCGGGCCCCGTGGCGGCGGTGTAGGACTCGCAATCAGCAAAGGCCGATTGAAAGGCCGTCAATGACAAAGCGCCCAGCGATGATGCCAAAAGTTCTCTTCTGGATACCATGAAAACCTCCCCTATTTCGAAACTCCTCTTACAATGTACGTCTCAATGTAACGAGGGGATGTAAAACAATGTAAAGACTTGCAATCTTAATTCAGGGCGAGTTGTCGGGTCTTTAGCGACCGGGTGCTTTTCCTTGAGCCCCGGCCGCTCCTTATCGATCGATTCTCAAGCCGGTTGAGCCTCAGGATTGGTCATGGCGATCATATTGACCGGCAGGGTCCAACCGCGCTTCCGGCAGGCTTCCACGCAGGCGGCATTGGCCAGGCGCTTGACATGATAGTAATCGTCGTCGATGTCCGAATCCATGTCTACGCGAACCAGAAAGTTGAGCGCGTTCAAGCTGGGCTCTTTGAACTCGATGAGAATGTGCTTCAGGCATTCGCCGGCGCGACGGCCGCTGAACTTATCGCGGATGGATTGTTCCAGCACCCGGCGGATCTCTTCCTCGGTGCAGATATCCCAATGCCGGATATCGATGCCGAAATTAAAGATGACGCCGTAGCTGCCCATGGAGAAGTTCATGGGTTTCATGGTCAGGAACTGTTGTGTCTCCCAAATGTGAATGGTACCGCCCGCGGTGCGGACATGCACCACCTCCGGGGTTTGTAACATCACCTTGCAGTGGATACCGTTGTCGAAAAACAACCAGTCTCCTTCTTTGCAGGGAAACCAGGGTTCGCTCTCACCCTCGGGTCGAGAGGTCAGTGTCGCGATTCGGTCCAGACTCAAGCGAAGTTCACCGCCACGCAGGGCGGGGTTGACCAATTTGGAATAGAGGTTGAGAGAGGCCACCTTCCAAGGCAGGCCGTTGTAGATGACGCGTTCGCCCTCGCGCACGCTGCCCAGGTTCAACAACAGGCGCAACTCGCTCAAAAATTGGGGAACCCAGTCTTTCAAACGCAGTGCAACCCCGATCAGAATGATTACGGCCAGGCCTAAAAGAATCCAGTCGCCGACTGCGTAAAGCGTAAACAAAACCCCGCCCAGGGCCACGACCCCGGTGAGGAGGTGCAGGGAATACAAGACCACGCGCAGGCTGACCTTCTGGCTCTTTTCTTCCGAGGTATGCGTCATTCGCATCATGGTTCGGGTAAAAGCCCGCATCAGCAAGATCAACAGGGTTGCAACCAAAGCTGCAAGGATGAGATTACGCCCTCGGCCTTTGAAAAACGAGGCGGCCCCCTGCGACAAAAGATCGACCACGGAAGACTTATCATCCATCAACTCGTTCAGTTTGAATCGGGCCACGCCCAGGTCGCGCTCTATATCCTCATGGTGTTGCAGCCAGGCCTGCTCCAATTCCAGGAAGTTCCTTTGCGTATTGGGCCCCATTTCGTTGAGTCCGGTCTTCAGCCTGGCGATCGTGTTCAAAGCCGCTTCTGTTTCCTCCAAGCGTTCCGTGTAACGCGTCACGGTGGTGCGGTGTTGTTCTATCTGGCGCGGTCGCTCGGACAACTCTTTCAGGGAATCGAAGAGCGGTTTGGCGATATCCAATAAATCACCCTGCCAGTCGAGAGTTTCCTCTTCCTCGGCATAGAAACCGTCAATCTTGCGTCCGCCGGTGGCAATAGACTCGAAGTCCTCCTCCAAGGAGGCGATCTGATTGACCAGTTCTTCCAACTGCTCGGCTGTCGCCTCGTCCTTGGGCTGGGCCAGAACCCGGGCTTCCAAATCCGCCTTGTCGCGGTTTTTTTCAATGATCATTTCCTGTAGGTCGTGGAGACGGGCGCGGGCGTCCTGGTCTCGTTGTTCCTGGTTCTCCGGGGCCGGTGTTTGTTGTTGGGCGATAAGGGGGCAGGAAACCCAAAGCAGACAAAACAGGGCGGGCGCCCGCATGGCGGGCAGTAGATTACTCATAATATCGAACTCCGGTAGGATATTTATTGCCGGGTCAATGGATGGATCGGTTGTCGCCCGGCGGAAAAACAGTCGAGGATAACTTTTGCCTGAAGCCATTATAAATCTTTTTATGTCCCGACTTCATCAGCTCTGAATGTATCCCTACGGGGGGATACCTAATTAATTGCGGCCGATTCGAGGAGGATCTATCCGCGATTTTGACGAAACGACGGCAGGTGCTCGATTTTTTTAAGCTTGCGCCAAAGGGTGGTGCGATCGATGCCAAGTTGCCGGGCCGCCCCCGCGATATTACCCTCGTGGGCATCCATGGCGGCCTCGATCGCATATGCTTCGATCTCGGCCAGGGTTTTCGGCGCCGTATCTTGCGTTTCAGCGAGGGTCAAAGAAACCGGGTTCGCTCCCAGGTGACAGGGCTCAATGATCCCGGCGGCGCGACTCTTGATGGCGGCCAGCCGAAGGACATTCTCCAATTCGCGCACATTGCCGGGCCATTCCCGCGTCAACAGAGCACTCAGCGCCTCCTGGGATAGTTGGGGACGGCCTTTGTCGTCATTGAACGAGGCGCATATATGATCTAAAAAATGCTCGACCAGTGCGGGGATATCGCTTTTGCGCTGATCTAAGGGCGGGATATTGAGGCGGGCGCCGGCAAGGCGGTAATACAGATCGCCGCGAAAGTTTCCCGCTTGAACCGCTTCCTCCAAGGGCCGGTTGGTAGCGGCCAGGATACGGACGTCCACCCGACGAACCTTGTCTTCTCCCAGTCGCTGGATTTCTCCCTGTTGAAGGACGCGTAATAACTTGGCCTGCGTGGTGGCGGGCAGTTCGCCGACCTCGTCCAAAAGCAGGGTGCCGCCGTCCGCTTCCTCGAAGAACCCGCGCCTGTCATTGGCGGCGCCGGTGAATGCGCCGCGCTTGTGGCCGAACAACTCGCTTTCCACCAACGACCGGGAAAGGGCCGCGCAGTTGATCTTCAGGAAGGCCGCGCGTGAACGCGAACCGCGCGCTTGCAGGGCATCGGCAAAACGCTCCTTGCCTACCCCGGACTGACCGGTGATCAGGACGGGCAGGTCATAGGGCGCAACCTGCTCCACCAGGTCGTAGAGTTCCTGCATGGTCGGATGGGCGCCGATGATTCCTTCCAGTGAGGTCCGATCGCGCAGGCGTTTCTTCAGCGCCTTCTCACGGCGAAGGTCGCGAAAGAGTTCAATGCCGGCCAGGGTTTTCCCGTCCGGTCCTTTCACCAACAGCATGCGGGTATGGGCATGCAGTAGATGTTGATTGGATTTGCCGCGATAATAAAGGTCAAGCGTGGTGTCTTTCTGCCTGCCTTCCAGTGCCGCGGTCAAGGGACAGGCGTTGGAGCAGGCCGGGGAGTTCATCATCTTGCGACACTGACAACCCACCGGCTCCCGGCGGCGATAACCCAGCAGGTCGCGAGCCACCCGATTCATGGCCAGGATCTGTCGATCGGGAACGGCAATCACCAGAACCCCGTCAGAAACGGCATCCAGCATACCGGTCACCAGGGGATGGGCCAACATACTGTCCAGATCGGCGGTGGGTAAACAGATCTCCAAACAAACCTCCGGGTTGCACCTGTTGTATGATGCAACACAAGCGTTGCAACTTGCAACAAGAGGTTGCACGAGCTTTTTAAAAGAGGAGATAAACCAAACCACAGAAGCCGAATGATGCAAGACGGATAACAAGAGTAACCGTATATATCGAAAAGCCGGCACCGAACATGCTCAAGCCAGGGTGGAGTAAGAAAAGCCGTAAAAAGGAGATTACTATGAACTGGGTATCTGTCATCGATCGGGAAGAGCTGAGAGAAAAGGGCGCCGTGATCGCTCGGAAAGAGGGTCGCCAACTGGCTGTCTTTGCCGTGGAGGACCAGGTCTACGCCATCGATAACCGCTGTCCGCATGAGGGTTATCCATTAAAGGAAGGCACGGTGGACGGGAAGTCCTGTGTCTTGACCTGCCAGTGGCATAATTGGAAATTCGACCTGAAGAGCGGTAAGAACCTGATCGGAGAAGACAATGTGCGCACCTACCCGGTTCGCGTTACGGACGGGCAGGTCGAGGTAGACGTCAGCGATCCTTCACCCGAACAGCAGGAAGCCGCCATTCTGGAAGGGCTGATGGTGGGTTTCGAGAAGCGTCAATACGGTCGCATGACCCGTGACGTGGCGCGTTTGGTGAGCACCGGCTTGGACGCTACCCGCGTCGTGGCCGAGGTAATCAGGCGTTGCCATGACAAGGTAGAGTTCGGCACTACCCACGCCTGGGCCGCCGCGGCCGACTGGTTGGCGCTCTATGACGCCGCCGGGGATGACGCGGAACGCCGCGTGATTGCGATTACCGAAATCCTGGACCAGTTCGCCGAGGACACGCTACGCGAACAGCCGTATCCCTATACCCAGGCGGTTCAGGACTTCCGGCCCGAGGGTTTTCTGACGGCTCTGGAAGGCGAAGACGAGAACACGGCCGTCGCCATGGTGCGCGGCCTGTTGCGCGACGGTATGGATTGGGAAGCCCTGGAGCCCTACCTGGTCCAGGCCGGTTTGAACCATTACTACGATTTCGGACACACCATGATCTATATCCAGAAAACGGGTGAGTTGATTCGGCGCCTGGGCGACGACCTGACCGAGGTGTTGGTGCTGCCGTTAATCCGTTCGATCTGTTACGCCACGCGTGAGGACCTGCTGCCGGACTTTCGCGCCTACGCGGGATTCGCGGCGGAAGAACCCTCCTTCGGCGCCTCGGCCCATATTCCCGATTCTCGCGAAATCTACGGCCTGCGGGTCGACAAGATCCTGGCCTGGACCCAAGCGAAAAGCCGCGGCCACAAACCCGAGGCCGTCAGCGAAGCCCTTATGGCCGCTGCCGCGCGCAACCTGCTGCATTTCGACATCCGCTTCCAATTCGCACACAACAATAAGGTCAAAGACAACATCGGCTGGCTCGCCTTCACCCACGGCCTGACCTTTGCCAACGCGGTGCGCACCCTGTGTGCCCGTTACCCGCAATGGTGGTACCGCGGCCTGTTGCAGATGGCATGTTTCATCGGCCGCAACAAGCCCTACGTGACCGAAATCGACACCGACGCCTGGTCGGTGCCCGACACCGGCGCCTTTTTCGACCGGGCCTTCGAGAAGGTAACGGACCACGGCCTGGGTCGCACCATCTTCTCCTGTCATATGCTGAAGACCACCACGGCCGTGCTGGTGGAAATGGAATCGGTGAGCCCGGCCACCGCGAGCATCCTGTCGGCCGGTCTCAATCGCTACCTGAACGAACCCATCAAGGAGAAACATGTTCGCCGCCTGGCCCGCCAGGCCCTGGCCTTGGTTTCCCGCTAGAAAGCAAATGGTGATCGGCCGGCGCCCGGTTTTCAATGACCGGGCGCCGTATCTGATTATGAAAGCCAGGACCTGATGTAATCCTCGTCCATGGTTTCGCGGACCAGGGTGGTTAATTCCAGGGGCTTGAAAGTGTCTACCATAACCGCGTATTCGTAGCAGTCCTTAACACCTACCGAAGCTTCCGTTTTACCCGGTTGCGGACCGTGCGGAACATCGCCGGGGTGCAGCGTGATGCTGCCTTCCTCGATGCCCTTGCGGCTCATGAAGTCGCCTTCCACGTAATACAGCACCTCGTCTGAGTCGATATTCTGGTGCGCGTAGGGCGCCGGCACCGCCTTGGGGTGGAAGTCGAACAGACGCGGCACGAAGTTACAGATCACCGCGCCCGGCGTTTGGAAGACCTGGTGGATGGGCGGCGGCAGGTGGATTTGCCCCACGATCGGCTGGAAATCCTCGATGTTGAAGGACCACGGGTACAGGTAACCGTCCCAGCCCACCACGTCGAAGGGATGGTGGTCCAGCGTGTACTCGTGATAACGATTGTTGGACTTCACGATCAGCCGGGCGGGTTCCTTGCTGTCAATCGGATCGCGCCATTGGGGCAGGTGCATATCGCGCTCCGAAAAGGGCGCGTCTTCCAACAATTGCCCGAAGGGGTTGCGGTAACGGCGCGGCGTTTCCACGGGCCCGTAGGATTCGGTGATGAAGAAGCGGTTGTCCGCGTCCAGGTTCTCGAAGCGGTACATCACACCGCGCGGCACCACCAGGTAATCACCCTTGCGGAACGGCAGCACCCCGTATTCGCTGTGCAGTTCGCCGTTACCCTTGTGCACGAACAGCACCTCGTCGGCGCGACCGTTGCGGTAGAAGGCATCGTCGAGTTCGGTAAAGCTTGCCGTGCTCAGGGTGATGTCGCTGTTGTATAGGAAGGTCTTGCGGGCCGTTACGATATCCCCTCCGGCTTGCGCCTTGAACGTGAAGAAATGAAACGGAGCCTTGGGAGCATCTTCCCAGGGCTCGAAAGGGACATGAGCCAGGGGCTTGACCCCGTGTACCTCGGTGGGCATGTGAATGTGGTAGAGCGTGGAATAGATCCCCGCGAATCCCAGGGTGGAGAACAGTTCTTCCCGGTACAGGCTTCCGTCTTCCTTTTCGAAGGTGATGTGCTTTTTCTTGGGCAGCGTACCCAGGCTGTGATAAATCGGCATGATCAACTCCACAAACGAAGGGTGTGCGGCACCCCATTGCCGGGCGTGGAGGTTACCTCGCCCGAGTTGTTCCATTTCGATGGACTCGAAGAGTGATTGGAAATTGTAGTGGCCGAAACCCCGGCATCCCTGTTGCACATGATCGAGACCCTTCATCCGGTCGATGAATACGGCACATTCCTATCTTTTGATGCGGGCATGCGTCAAGTCGATCTCCGACGTCTCCTTACTTGTCGATAATACCACCCAGGACTGGATGCGGTTGATGCCGTTAATGGGCGATAACCGACCGATCACGAAGTCCTTGAAGGTTTCCTGGTCCGCCACGCCTACCTTTAACATCAGGTCGATGTCACCGGCTATGTGATGGCATTCCAGAACCTCCGGCATGTCTCGAACAATGGCTTCGAATTCCTCCACGCGCGGCAACTGAGCCACATCCAGGTTCAAAGCAACAAACACCAGGAACTTACATCCAAGTTTGTTGGCGTCCAGAATGGCGCGGTACGATTTGATAAAACCATTGCGTTCCAATTTCTTGACACGCTCCAGCATGGGTGGCGCCGACAAGCCGACTTCCTGGGCCAGTTTAGCGTTGGTAATCCGCCCCTGGCTTTGCAAAATCTTGAGGATCTCAAGGTCGATCTTGTCCAACTTAGTCCGCCTTTCTTCAGTGTTCACTCTTCCTCCTTACCGGAATATATCAAAACATGCCGGGCACACAAAATAAAATTTCATAGCCGGCAAAAAATGCAGTTGATTATTTCATGTCACATCTGCACATCGGGGACCCGGTCCCTCGATTGATAGTTTCACCCTACCATGGATGTAAACTGGGTTCTACTATGCTTTTCGGCCTGTTCGACGGTTGCTTCAGCGGTGTAAGCGGGATCACCCCGGAAAAAGGGATGCAATGCCGACCTACAGTGAGAACCGATGACCGTTTGTTTCTGAATATAAAGGCCGGGGAGGCCTTCGGATGTTTCGGGCCGGCGAACCGGCCCGTTTCGGAATCAGCTGCCCGAGGCTTTTTTACTCTTGTTACCGTGCTTATTGATGAAACCGTGGACCGTGCGCCACCACATACGGGCGTTATGCGGTTTACCCACGAAGTGATCCTCGTCGGGGAAGTAGAGCCATTGGGTGGGAATGCCCTGCCGTCTGTGCGCGGTGAACAATTCGATACCCTGGTTGATGGGCACCCGGTAGTCCTTCTCGCTGTGCACCACCAGCATGGGCGTGTCGAAGTTTTTGGCCAGGCGGTGCGGCGACCACTTTTCGTAGAGTTCGGGGTTCTCCATGTAGGTGCCGCCGAATTCCCATTCCGTGAACCACAGTTCCTCCGTGGCGAAGGCCATGGACGGCATGTTGAAAACACCGTTGTGGCTGACGAACGCCTTGAAGGGATGTTCCTCCTGGGCGGCGATCCAGTTGATCATGTAGCCGCCGTAGGAGGCGCCGGCCGCGCTCAGTCGGTCGCCGTCGATGAAGGGGTAGCGCTCCAAGGCAACTTCCAAGCCTTTCATCAAATCTTGGTAGGGCAGGCCGCCCCAATCACGGGTTACCGCATCGCAGAACTTCTGGCCGTATCCCTTCGAGCCGTGCGGGTTGATCATCACCACCGCGTTGCCTTCCGCCGCGAACATCTGGGCGTTCCACCGAAAGTGCCACAAATTGCCCCACATGCCCTGCGGGCCGCCGTGGATGAGGAAGGTCATGGGATACTTGCGGCCCTCCTCGAAGAAGGGCGGGCGAATGAGGAAACCCTGGACCTTTGCGCCGTTGGGACTGTCGAACCAGAAGGGTTCCCAGTCGTTCATCTCGAATTGGGCCAGTTTGTCGCCGTTGAGGTCGGTGACCTGTTTCAGCTCGTTGGTTTTCAGGTCCATCACGAAGATTTCGCCGGGCATGGTGGTGGACTGGCGCAGGAAGGCCAACTTGCCGGCGGCCAGGGACAGATTGCTGTCGGTCAGGTCTTTGGTGATCCGTTCAACGCCGCCGTCGATGCCGATCTTGAAGATGGAACGGGCGCCCTGGAAACGCGTTACGTAGTAAAGGGTCTTGCTGTCCGGCGTCCAGACCAGGCCGCCGGCAGAATGGTCCGGCTGGTGTTTCAAGGGCCGGTGCTTGCCGGTTTTGCGGTCGTAGAGATGGATCACCTTCTGGTCGGCTTCGAAACCCGGACGTTCCATGGACACATAGGCGATATAACGGCCGTCGGGCGAGTAGTGGGGTTCGGTATCGCCGCCGCGACGGGTGGTGATACGAGTCTCCTTGCCGGTAGCCAGATCGACTTCGAAGATATCGTTGTTGGTGCTTGCGGCGACCATTTCATCGGTGTTTTTGACAAACGCCACCTTCTTGCCGTCGGGAGAGAAGGTGTAGTCGTGGGAGGAGCCCAAGCTCAGGGGCGGGCTGTCGAAGTCGCCGGGGGTGAGGTCGCGCGGTTCGCCGGAACCGTCCGCGGCAATCATGAACACGTGGTTGCGGTGACCGTCTACCCAACTGTTCCACTGGCGGAACAACAGGTTCTCGATCAATTTACCGCTGTGGTCGGCGGGTGGTTTGGTGCTGACGGTGCTGACGAAGAGCAACCATTTACCGTCCGGCGAAAAACGGGGCCCGGAGGCGCCGGCCTCCACATCGGTCACCTGACGCGACACCGAACCGTCCAGTTCGTTGATATAGATCTGACCGCCGTGGATGTAGGCAATGGCGCCGCCGTCGGGCCGCCACACGGGCGAACCGGCGTTGTCGGCCATCAACTTGATGTCACCGGTCTTCAGGTCGGCCATATAAACCGCGCCGTTCAACTTGTTGCTCTCGATATCCGCTTGACGCACCCGAAACAGCACGGCGGAACCGTCGGGCGATAGGGACGGATTGCTGATCCGCTTCATCGTAAAGAAATCTTCAAAGGTAAGCGCGCGTTTCTCGGCAGCACTCAGGGGCAGTACCAGGAAACAGGCAAGTAACAGACAAAATCGACTCATGATTACACTCCTCCTTCCGTGAAATCCATTCATCACAAAGGGCTCCGCTATTGTAGTACGCGAAAGCGATTTCTGTCTTCAAAAAGGGACCGGCGTTGCAGGGCACCTCGCGGGCCGGCGATTCCGGTAGCCGATTCATAGAGTACCCCCTTTAAAGATATCCGGTTGTCATTGGTTGTTCCCATAAACCGGGTGTCAAAGAATACTTTTCGATTCCTCGACCCGGAAAAGTCAGGAGCAAAGAACCAGGCCTGATTCCTCGACCCGAAAAAGTCAGGAGCAAAGAATGAGCTCTCATTCTTTGCGCACTGAAAAGTAATGTGAAAGAAATCAGTTGTGGCTCCTTGACCCGGAAAAGTCAGGAGCAAAGAATGCAAAATAATTCTTTGACTCTGAACTTTCGATGCGCAAAGAATGAGGACTGATTCTTTGCGCCCCGACTTTCAGTATCGAGAAATCAGGACCGATTCCTCGATCCCGGAGGACGAGAATCAATAAATCAGGCAGTAAAACGAGGCACAGCTCGGGAAAGTGCGCATATCCGGCTGTTTTTAGTTGTCAGATCCAAAAATCGGGTTGATGTTTGCCGAAGAGGCCGAAACAAGTATCGGCCGATGGATGAAAGCACAACTTGATCACAAAACCGGTCGGGCCGGATTCGCGAGTCTTTTTCACACGATCGAGACCTCCTTCGACACCGGACGATCGAGGCATGATCAGGGGTGGAAAGGTAAGAATCGTGAAATGGCATTGATCTGGTTGACTACCGGCGGTAAAATTGGACGCCTTATGAGCGTACGCTCTAAATTCACTCCAAAAAAGGGGGCCGGCAATGGCTAACGGGCCTATCACGTTACCCGAACTTCCCTGGGCAGACAATGCACTCGACCCGGTGATTTCCGCAAATACCATCAGTTATCACTACGGCAAACACCACAACGCTTATGTCACCAAGCTCAACGGCATGATCGAAGGCACGGACATGGCGGATATGGATCTCGTGTCCATCATCAAAAAATCAGCCGCCGACGGCAGCGCGGGTATTTTCAACAATGCCGCACAGGTTTGGAACCACACCTTCTACTGGCACAGCATGAAGCCCGGCGGCGGCGGTGCTCCCTCCGGTAAGCTGGCCGACATGATCAACGACAGCTTCGGCTCCTACGACGCGTTCCGCACCCAATTCGGCAACACGGCCAAGGGTCAATTCGGCAGCGGCTGGGCATGGTTGGTGAAAAACGGCGACAAACTGGAAGTGGTCGGCACCCCCAACGCCGAAACGCCGATTACAGGCGACAGCACGCCCCTGCTGACCATCGACGTATGGGAGCACGCCTACTACCTGGATCACCAGAACGCGCGTCCCACTTATGTGGATGCCGTGATCGACAAGCTGTTGAATTGGGATTTTGCCGAGCAAAACCTGGGCTGATTCCGACCCCATGTTTCGAATATTGAAAAGGGCTCCGACGGGGCCCTTTTCTTTTATGGCGCTTTGCCCGGGTTCGTTGCCGTCAGCGAGCAGTACCGGGCCGGGCCGAAACGCCGGACACGAAAATACCGTTCCTCCGGCGAGTTGAAGCCCTCAAGCCCGAACTTGTGCGGGCGACAGATCAAAGCTCAGGGGCTTCGCCCTAAAAATGAGGTGGGCCCGGATGTATTGCCGGGCACATTCCAGCAAACGGTCGTTTCCCCGGGCGAAGCGTTACCACCCGGTTTTTCTTCCTGATCTCTTCACGAAACCGGTCATGGAAAAACGACCGTAGCCACAATTATAAGTTGACACTTATATAATATGGTGGTTATATAAGTTCAAACGGCAATCGAGGAGGCATCATGGAATTTGTTGCAGCAGATCATCTTGGCGCCGTGTTGCGCACGGTATCATCTCTGGAAGTAGGAGGAAAACCCGCACGGGCCGTTACCCTGGGGCGCGCCTATGCTACAACCCTTGAAGATTTGTGGGATGCCCTTACCAGCCCGGAACGGCTCGCCCGCTGGTTTATGCCGGTGACCGGCGATCTGAAATTGCATGGACGTTATCAGTTTGAAGGTAATGCGGGCGGCGAGATTACAGCCTGCGAACCACCGAAACATTTAAGCCTCACTTGGGAGTTCGGAGGTGACATAAGCTGGGTAGAAGTAAAGCTTTCGTCCGATGAACCCGGCCTGGCGCGGCTGAAACTTACCCATACGGCTCACCTGTCCGACCATTGGCGGGAATATGGACCGGGGGCAACCGGAATCGGCTGGGAATTGGGCCTGTTAGGGTTGGCGCTTCACGTGGCCCGACCCTCGGACCCCAAAATGGATGAAGCCGCTTTTGCCGGCTCCCCGGATGGAAAAGCGATCATTACCGGAAGCGGCGAAGCATGGGGCAAAGCCGCCGTTGAAAGTGGAGAAGACACTGAAGCATCATTGGCCGCCGCCCGACGTACCATTGCCTTCTACACGGGTAATCCGGAGGAAAAAGCCTGATGCATGCTTTCGATGTTTTAGGCGATCCCGTCCGGCGACGTATTTTGGAGTTGCTGATAGAGGGTGAACATGCTTCCGGCAAGGTTACCCACGTCATTAGGCAGGAGTTCGCCATTTCGCAACCGGCGGTCTCTCAACACCTCAAGATACTACGCGAAAGTGGTTTTGCCACGGTTCGCACCGACGGAACCCGGCGTATTTACGCCGTGGACGTCACCCCTCTGAAGGAGGTGGATGCATGGTTGGAAATGTTCCGTCAATTTTGGGAACCCAAACTCAATTCCCTGGCTGTTGAGATTGCTTCCCGGAAGGAGGAACAGGGATAACGGACGACGACCCTCTCCATGGGTTACCGGTCCGACCCTTGTTTTTGTAACACAAAATATATAACGTGTGACCGCATTACTCAAGGTTGCGTTGCTTTACTCATCGTTCACACAACCGGTTTTCTTTGAGCACTTTGCCCGTATACGAAGCAAGCCGCGAGTAAGAACCTTACTCGCCCTTACTCAGTATTTGCACG
>JASJCB010000281.1 GCA_030066195.1 Acidobacteriota bacterium | reverse complement strand
TGGTTACGCTTTTGGTCATGGACCAACCCATGAGCGGCGTGTCCCTTGTGAAGCCCGCGGCATAGCGTTCGGCAATGATGATGCCCTTGTAGACAATCAGCACGGCGCGTGTTCGTTGGGGAATGCCGGGTTCGTACTCGCCAAAGGCGTGATCCAGGGCCGTCTTCAGCTTGCCCCCGTCGATCCCGGGCGGTACTTTGAAATCGCGCGTATCGCCCATGGGCCAGGGCTTTAATGGGTCGAAAACTACTTCCGGCGGATCGGGATACTGGTCGCGCAAGGCAGCCGCGTCGATACCGTTGGTAAGGGTACACCCCAAGCCCTCGCGGAAGACGGCGGTTGCCAACGGGTTCCCCTGGAAGAGACAGGTTACTGTTTTCTTTTCACGGTCGATATCGACCGTGATGTAAGGATTGGCGATTGCCACGTCCTCGGGTTCTACCGTTGCCGGGTCTCGCTTGGAAATGAAGACGCAGGAACACATGATTTTGGCCTTGAATCCGGCCAGGTCCTTCAGTTGCAGCATCTGGTCCTGTCGGGCGCCTTCTTGGGACCAGATCGGGAGAATACACCCCGCGGCGAAAACGATCGTCAAAGAAAAGAGCTTCACTCCCAGTCACACTCCTTTTGTGGAAATCCACATGTTGGAAAATCAGTGTTGGCATTCTAACACCTTTATACCTTTTGGTCATACATGATCAGCCGGATAAATCGCCGCCGGCCGCAAATTGAGGTGCTTTGCCGCAGCGAAGGTCAATTTTGCGGCCCCGACGACCACGAGAATACCTTGCAGGTTCAATGCTTCAGCTTTATTTATTACACGGATTGCTGCCGCACCAAGGACCCAGAATGCTAGTGGAGTTACAGAGCGGTGCCTCCAGGGGCGCCGCCATTTCCTGAACGGACTACTCTTCTACCACTACTCGCAAGATCCGCATCAAATAGTAGAACTGGAGATCCCGGATTCACTGCCGTCCGATTGGTGCAGACCCTCTTCTTCGGGCAACCCGGCGGGAAAGAATAAGATCACCTCGGTACCGGAACCGGGGCCCCGGCTTTTTACCCGAATCGTACCGTGCATTTCCTTCATCGCATTGGCGCAATAGTGAAGACCGGCGCCTTTGGCACCTCTTTTGGTACTGAATCCCTGGGAAAAGACGCGTTCCAGGTTTTCTCCGGTAATGCCGACACCATCGTCGATGACGGATACTTGAGCCCCTCTTGCCAGAGCTTTGGTTCGAATTGAGATTCGACCCATGCCGTTCTTTTCCATAACGGCCTCTTCGGCATTCTTCAACAGGTACCGGAGGATGCGCACCAGTTGTGACTTCTCCACGTTCACCAGCGGCAAAGGTTCCAAGTCCTGCACCAACTCGATGCCTTTTCCTCTTAATACATCGACTTGCATTTCCGCATGAGCTGAAATCAGTTGGTTCAGGTTGGTCTCCTCCAGGAGTCGCTCCGCATGGATGAATTCTTCCTGGTTTTGGAGCGTTGCCCGAATACTCTCGATTTGACCTTCCAGGTTGAGGTTTTCCTTACGGAGGTCCTCATCGCGTTTTTTCAGGCCCGAACAGATTCTTGCCAATGATTCGGGTAGCTTTCTACCTCTTTGGTCGTGCTCAAGGAACTTGACCAAACCGTGATGAGGATCTTGAAGAAGATCTACAACCTTGCCAAGCAAGGTGAGCCACTTTTCATCATGGAGCCGATCGCGAATTAAATGATTGGAAGTAAAGACATTGTTGAGGACATTACCGATCTCATGAAGCACATTGGAGGCAATCTCTGCCATCCCCGCATTGTGTGACGCTTCTACCAGCGCCTTCTGGGCTGCCAGCGTCTCCTCCAGAGCCCTGGCCCTGGCTATAGCGGAGATCGTGTGCTCACGGAAACGCATCAGTTTACGGACATCCGATTCACCGAAGGCGTTAGGGTCGGTCATGTTTTCAATGAACAGTAATCCTACCAATTTTCCATCGAGGGGAAGCGCCATGGCCAGCATGGTTTTCGGCATCGGCAGATCCTTCCACGGTTCAGAATCGGTACGGTGATCGAACCGTCTGTGAATACAGACACCATCTTCGGTTTGCCCCGAACCACAAAAGAAATGCTCAAGCTCTTGAAGAGAAAAATCGGCTTTTTTGAGGAGGTCGAGTTCGTAACCCGAAGCCGTAACGAATTCGAAGCGGTTCCGACGCGGGTGAAGAAATAGGAATGCACTTTTTTCCGCCCGCGGGAACAAAGGCATGACCTGATCGGCCAAAGCGCCGATCACGCTGTCAAACCCCATTTCCCGATTGATGGTTTGGATGATGGTATTCAGCTTTTCGAGTTCCTGGTTCTTCTGATTTAAATCCCAGGTGCGCTCGGCCACCTTGCGGTCCAGATTCCGGTTGACCTCCAAAAGCTGCAGGTGCATTTTGACCCGCGAGAGCAGTTCGCTTTTCGTAAAAGGCTTGACAAGGTAATCATTGGAACCCGCTTCGAAACCCGCAACCAGGTCGGAATCCTGACTTCGGGCGGTCAGAAATATGACGGGCAATTCGTGGGCGGGATAACGCGCCCTTATCTTGCGGCAGACTTCATAACCCGACATACCGGGCATCATGATGTCGAGCAGGACAAGATCGAATTTCCGACTTTGTTCCAAGGTTTCAAGTGCTTCCCGACCACCGGGGACCATGGTAATGGCATAGTGTTGAACGGAGAGATGGTTGAAGAGAACCTGGCGATTGACCGGCTCGTCATCGACGATCAGGATATGAAAGTTTGCCCCGTCCGAAAAACCGGTTTCGATAACAGCCGGCTCCAAATAATCGGCCGGCGCCCGATGTTCAATGATCGGAGTTTGTGGTTTGACCACCGATTCAGCAATTTCGGATGCCATGGGTAGGGTAAAGGAAAAAACGGAGCCCCGGCTCACTTCGGATTCTACCCAAATGGTACCGCCGTGTAGTTCTACCAACTGCCTGGTCACGGAAAGACCGAGTCCCGTTCCCCCGCGTGCTCTTTTCGCCGAGCCGTCAACTTGCTGGAAAGATTCGAAAATGTGGGCTTGTCGATCTACCGGGATGCCGATACCTGTGTCGGTAACGGAGATCACCAGCGTACCGCCGTTCTGCCTCGCGGATAACCGGATCGTTCCCGAATCGGTAAACTTGACGGCGTTACCGATCAAGTTGTTCAGAATTTGCTGTAGACGATCCTCGTCAGCCTCGACCGCCGATAACTCGGGGTCAATAGCGTTCACGAGCCGTATTTTCTTACTGTCAGCCAGGGGTTGGATCAGGGTGATGACTACATTGACCGCCGCACAAAGGTCCAGTGGTTTTTTGTGTAGTTCGAGATCCCGATGTTTGAGACGAGCGAAGTCCAAAAGATCGTCTACCAGGTGGGAGAGTCGCTTTCCACTGGAAACGATCATAGAAAGATTGGTCAGGGCTTTTTCCGTTTGGGGGCCGCCGACCCCGTCGATCAGTGACTCGGCCAAACCGATCATGCCATGCAAAGGGGTGCGCAATTCGTGGGAAGTATTGGCCAGGAATTCATCTTTTAACTTGTCCATGCGGCGCAACTCACGGGTCAAGGATTGTAATTCCCGGGTACGACCTTGGGATTCATCATAGAGACGGGCATTTTCCACCGCTACCGCCACCTGACTCGCCAGGGAAGACAAGATGGTTATGTCCTGCCTGGAATAGAAATCATCGGGATCGCGCCGTCCGAACAACCAGATACCGATCGCTTCGCCCCGTATGTCCAGGGGAACCGCAAGCCGAACCCAAGCGGTATGGTCTTGAGCGCGGCCTTCGACAGGCAGGTATTGACCCGCGTTGTCCAGGAATTCTTGTGACCTCAAAAGAGACGCCTTCTTTTCATCGGGCCGAATGCCTCTGGCGTAGGTGGGACCGGAATCGCCGTCCTTGAGCAGGAAAAGAGCGGATTGACGAATCAGGAGGCTCGGAAGAATTTCATCGGCCAAAAGGTGAACCAATGCATCGCGATCGGATACCGTGGGAATCCGCTCGGCAAAAACTCGAATCACGTCATTGGGATGATACGTACCGCCGTAGGTTATTCGCTCGAACCATTGTTGGAAACGGCCGTGCAGGGAGGGAGCCGCGGTGACGAAGATGATAGTGATGATCAGGCTGAAGACCGCTACCTCTTGCGATGCATCGAGCCGGCGGCTGCTTACCTGAAAAACGAACATAAAGGTCAGCGTGTTGATCAGCACATAGGTCAAGAACCCGAGCAGTCGGTTTGCCCGAAACTCCATGGCGCCCATTCGTTGTTTGTAAATGGCGTAAACATAGAAAAGGGGCCAGGTGATCGTCAAGTTCAGCGAGGTCAGTACAGCCATGAACCTGTCGAGGCCGAGATCGCCTATGCCTAGTTTCAAAAACAAATGCCAGGCCGTCCAAGGTAAACAGACCAGGGATATTCCCAGGATCATCAGGCGAACTACGACCCGTTCCGCGGGCGAGGGCTTTAAGATCAGGCGTGCGACCAGCGGGCCCAGGATCGCCGAAAAGAAAAGCACACCTTGCAAGATTTCCCAATGGATGAATCGGAAGCCGGATAGGATAGCCAAAGCGATTCCAAGGCCATAGGTCAAGGGTAGGACAAATTGACACTGTCTTTTGATCATGACACAAGGAATCGTGACATGCAGGTGGAAACACAGCGGGATCAATAACCATTTGACATACTCGTAAACAACCGCGATTCCGGCGATTCGCGTGTAAGAGACGGTACCCACGAACCAAAAGACCGCCATCATGAAGTTAAATAAAGCCAGTAACAGCCATTGATGATTGCGAGGACGCAGAAATAAGAAGACGACGGTTCCAAAAAGCCAGAATGTAAGTCCAAAGGGTTGCAAAACGTCGCGGTATGTCCGGCTGGGGGGTTTACCGGTGATTACCCAGCTAATCGATTGTTCCTTACCGTCCCGAAGCAAGGTAACGGGTACTCTATCGCCGGCACGGTAACCGGCAAAAGGCTGTGCGGTCAGGCTTGGCTGCACCTCACCGAGACGCAACTCGCCCACGCGCAACAAGCGATCACCCGGCTTGATCAACCCTTGATTTTCTTCCGTTTCCAGAGCGTCATAGACCAACCATGTATCGAAGTTGAAAGAGATACCTGAGTCTACATAAAACACCATTTTGGTATAAAGATAAAAAAGGCAGATGAGAAGCGAGAAGATACAGGCCGCCCCAACCAAAGCCGTTCCCACGGGTGAATTTTCCGCATTGTTTTTCTTAGAGCCCATTGCCTTGCGCTTCCAAATACATTCTCAGAGTGTTCCGATTCGGGGTTCGCATTTAAACAAGGTATGCCGAAAGGATCGGAATATCACCATCGAACGAACCGGAAAACCAACGGTTCCGGGGCAAGGTCTCGACTTTTTTATCCATATAAGCCTCACATCTTGGCACTGAATACCTGGGTTTCCCCAAAGATGCAGGCGGGTTGATCCACATAAGACAACATCGGTCCCAAGAAAATTGGGATAAACCGTAATTTTGAAAAACCGTCCGACCTTTTTTTGGGATGTGGGTTGGAAGGGGTCGTCGGCCGATCACGGGGCGCCCGACAGGGTGTAGGTGTAGGCGTTACTTCAAGAACGTTCGGCCAGGAAGGTTTTGATGAGGGGGATGACCTCGTCGTCGGCGTCTTCCAGGATGTAGTGACCGCAGTCCGGCCGGCTGTGGAGTTGTGCGTCGGGGAAATGCCTCATCCACTCGTCGCGGAAATGGTTGGAGAAGACGAAATCCTTTTCGCCCCAACAGATCAGCATGGGTTTATCGCTGAAACGGGAAAGGCCTGCCTCCACATCCGCCACGATATCCCAGGCCTTGTCGCCGGGTTTCAGGGGGATGTCTTGTACGAAACGCAGGGTGGCGATTCGGTTGGCCCAACTGTTGTACGGCGCCCGGTAGGCCTTGCGCAGTGCGCGCGACATGGGTTTGCGCTTGCAACATACATAACTCGCCACGCCGCTGAAGGCATTGAAGCCGCGCACCAGGAAGCTACCGATCGGCGTGTTGCGCACCAGCCACAGGGCCGCCGGAAATCGCTTGGTTTCGGGCAGGGTGAAGGCCGCGGTATTCAGGATCACCAGGCGGCGGATGCGTTCGGGATAACGCGAGGCGAAGGCCATGCCGATCATGCCGCCCCAGTCGTGCAGCACCAGCGTGATGTCGGCGCGCAGGTCCAGGTGGTCCAGCAGGGCCTCCACGTCGTCCACCCGGCTTTTCAAGGTGTAGTCGTAGGCGTCGTCGCCCGGCTTATCCGACAGGCCGCAGCCGATGTGATCGGGGACGATGCAGCGGTAGTTGTCACGCAAAGCCAGGACCAGGTTCCGATAGTAGAAGGACCAGGTGGGGTTGCCGTGCAGCATGACCACGGTCTCGCCGCTGCCCTCGTCCAGGTAGTGCAGCTTCAGACCTTTGTGATCGTAGGTTTTTCCCTCAAAGGGGTACAATTGAGGGTCCGCTACCATATAAAGCCCAGCATGGTGCAACTAAGCCCGCTGCCGATGCCCAGGAAGCCCACGCGGTCGCCCGGCTTCAGGAAGTTGCGTTCCTCGGCGATGGCGGCGGTCAGGGGCAGGGAGACGGTGCCGATATTGCCCAGGTAGGGAAAGGTGGCGTAGTCCTTGGCGCGGGGAATGCCCAACAATTTCAGGATGGTGTTCTGGTGTTCCACGCCGACCTGGTGGCAGACCACCTTGTCCACGCGTTCGATGGTCCATTCCAGCTTTTTCAAAAATGCCTTCCAGGTGCGCATGCCCAGTTCCACGCCGAATTTCAGTACGGATACCGAATCGGTGCTCATAAACGGGCGCAACATGCCCTGGCCCAGACCTTCCAGGCCCCAACGGCACAGGCGATGGTGTTCGGGGGCGGTGCGTGTCACGCCGCCCAGTAATTGCCGGCGGTGGTCGCCGCCGAAGCTGCCGTCGGTGATCAGAATGCCCACCGCGCCGGAACCGCCGGTCAGGGTGGCCAGCGACAGCTTGAAGTTCTCCATGTCGTTATCTTCCAACATGCGGCGCAACATGGTCTCGTTGATCTCGCGCGCGGTTTCGCAGGATACCACCAGGCCGGCGCGAATCTGGCCCAGTTCGATGCGGTTGGCCACATCCAGGATGCCGTTCAAGGTTCCCAGGCAGGCGTTGGAGATATCATAGACGGATGCGTCATCGCCCACGCCCAATTCCGAGGCAATGGCGCAGGCCGTCGCCGGTTCGAACTGCTCGCGGCAAACGCCGGTGTAGACCAGGGTGCCGATATCCTCGGCCCGGACATTGGAGGCGGCAAGAGCTTTGCGCGCGGCGCCCACGGCGCCCTCGGTCAGGGTACTGCCCTCTTTCCACCAACGGCGTTCGATCACGCCCGTCAATGCTTCCAACTGCCCGGCGCCGATGTGCAGCTTCTCGTAAAGCGGCCTCAGGCGCGCTTCCAGTTCCTGGGTGGAAACCACCACGGGCGGCAGCACGTACTTGATTGCGTCGATAAAGACCCTGCTATATTTCATCGCCCCTTACCCTATATCCATGCGATCACGGCCCCTATGGAACCAGCATAATACAATAAAGGAGAGAACGGTGTGAATCAATAGGATTCGGTCAGGATATGGACAAAGTCCGTGTCTTTACAGCCTTAAACTCCCAAACCAACCCGTTATCACGGTCAGGTAGGTCGAATCGGGTCACCGGTCGGTCCTTTCCACGACCATGGACTTAGGGTTTCCGATCCAGGCGCTTTGACGCCGTTCCAAAGTTGCCGAGCTGATAGGTCGCGATGCCCTCCGCGCCGAAAGTGAATCGGTCGAACGGCTTCTTTTCCAGTTCCTCCAACCAACCGAGCGGTGCCACGCCGATCGTCACGTGCGGATTGAACTTCTTGCCGGTCTGGTACGGCACAAAGGTCTCTACGTACTCGAACAGCAACGGATCGAACGGCGTACCGGACTTATCGGGAACGAATGCGGACTCGTCGCCTCCTTTCCGCGCATAGACATTGACAGCCTCGATGACCGCCCGCTGCAATGCGAGCAATTGCCCGGAGGGTTCGATAACGATGCCGGCAAGCCCGATCTCGCCGACCGGAATGTGGTAGAGACCCGTCGCCGTCATTTCGAGGCTGTTCAGGTCCAGTTTCGACCTCACCTCATCCACGGCAGCCAGGACCTTCGGCAGGTCGGATTTGGCAACGAACCGCTGGATCAGGGTGACGTGAGGGGCGTGTTCTTCGTCAAGTTCGAACCCTTCGGGGATCTGCTTGCGCATTTCGGCGTTCCATTTTTCGGCTTCCTTCATCATTCTCGGGCCGGGCTGAATCAGAACGCGGGCAGCGATCAGAGTCTAATCGGGAACGCTCTCGAGCACTTCGCCGAGCGCCTCGCTGAAGGAGCCCGACGGCAGTTTCGCGCCGAGCATCAACGACAAGGTGGGCGCGATATCGACCGTGTGGACCTTGCGCGCCAAACGTTGCGGGGGCATCCCCATGCCGGCGAAGATGATCGGCACGTGGGTATCGTAGCGCCATGGGGACCCGTGTGTGGCGGCAACCTTCAGCCCGTCGAAATCATTGATGAAGCGGTTGGGCTCGAACACTACAAAAATGTCGCCGGACCGACTGGGATTATAATTTTTAAGAATCGACCGCATCAGCGGTGTATCACGCACGTTACCCGTAGCGAGCGCGCTGCTCGAAACTGCCAGCGCAACCCCGTCGAAGTGCGTGAGCTCCTCGGCCACGGCAAGTTCCACCTCGGCCTGATCGAGCTTTCCGGCCGCGATCGCCTTGCGGTTGAGGTAAAGGTACGGATGAAAGTATGTGGTGATCAGCTCTTCGCCGATACCGAAGCGTTCTTTCAAGCGTTGGATCGCGCCGGCTTTATCGAACGACTTCGGGTCGATGTAATCGGCTTCGAAGCCCAACTCGGCCAGGTACCCAGGCGCCTCCGGTCCGCCGTGATCCGCGGACAGCACGACGAGCGTCCTGTTCAGTCCCACACGCTGGTCGACAAACCTCAACAGCTCGCTCAAGGTGCGATCCAGCCGCAAAATGTTGTCTTCCGCCTCCAGGCTCGAGGGACCGAAGAGGTGGCCCACATAGTCGGTAGAGGAAAAGCTGACGGACAGGTAATCGGGAATCTCATCGTTACCGAGCCCTTCGTTCGATATAACGGCTTTGGCAAAGTCAAGCGTCAACTCGTCACCCGCCGGGCTGAGTGTCAGCAGCGTCGTGAAATACTTGTTGTCGGCATTGCCGTAGGCATGGGGAAACGTGCGCCCGTAACCCGGTAAGGCGGTCTCGTAGGGCCTGTCGTCGGCTTCACCGAAAAGATAGGTGGACCGGTCGTGCAGCAACTCCCAGGATTTACCCGCGTATCGGTCGGCCGGTTTGCGCGCATTCCATTCGGCAACCCATGGCGGGTATCGGTCATAGTAGAAGCTACTGGTGACGAATTCGCCGGATTTCTTGGAAAACCAGAAGGCTTTGCCCGTGTGGCCCGCCATCGAAATGGCCCCGCGATCCTTCACTGAAACAGCGAAGACCTTCGACCTTCCGCCATGATGCAGATTCAGTTCGTCGCTGAACGTCGATACCAGGATCGCCGCGGGCGAGCGCCCGTTCGATCGGGCGGCCTTCTGCGTGGGATCGATCTCCGTGCGTTTGTCGACACCGGCCCCCTCGGTCAATATCGGGTAGCGCGCATCCTCTACATTGTACCTCAACTCGCCGCTGCCCCGATCGAGCCAGACGTTACCGATCATGCCGTGCACGGCCGGGTCGGCGCCGGTCGCGAGCGTCGCATGGCCGACAATGGTTTCGGTATTGGCGTGCCCATGATGCGCGTTGCTGAAAACGATGCCCTCGTCCAGCAGATAACGCAGCCCGCCCTCGCCCAGCCGCTCGTAGTAGCGCATCGGCAGATCTCCGCGAAGTTGATCAACCGTAATCTGCAAAATAAGTTTAGGTTTTAAGGGGGCTTTTCCTTCACTGCTCCATGAGGCTTCGGAGGTTAAAAGTAAAAAGGACAACAACGAAATCGAGAACTGTACGATACCTGCCTGGTTTCTCATAATATCACCTCCGTATGGTCATTATCCGGGTTTGTGCGTACGCTCGGCCCGTGCCGATGGTTGCCGCCCAAAGCACCTCGGGTTCGGCATCGCCGTTTCTCCTCTTTCCTTGCCCGTACAACTCATGATCCGCCTTTTTGTCATGGTACCAGATGCCGTTTGACCGTTGGATTGGACTTTAGTTGTATGCGAGTCGGGGCAGCATCCGTCCGGCGGGTGCGCAATCGACTCAAGACACAAGAAATCGATATATCGGTTTGCGCACCTGTTTGGGAAGATTTGAATCAATTCGGCGTTACCGGCTCATGTTCACGACTTCGACGAGGCCTTGCCGAAAAGATGCATACACTCTCGGTCCGTTTCGCGTTAGAGTAACTGCATCATCGGTTATTGCGGAGGTATTGTCATGACTACTGCCGTCCATCGGACCACCTGTTCGCTTGATTGTCCCGATACCTGTGAGTTGGAAGTGACCGTAACCAACGGCAAACTGACCAAGATTGACGGCGCCGCCGACAACCCCCACACCGCCGGCTTTATCTGCGGCAAGGTGCGTAACTTCGATCGCCACCTCTACGCGCCCGAACGCTTGCGCTATCCCATGAAACGCACCGGCGCCAAGGGCGAGGGCAAGTTCACCCGCATTGGTTGGGACGAGGCGATCGACACCATTGGGGGCCGATTGGGCCGGGTGCGCGACCAGTGGGGCGGCGAGGCGATCCTGCCCTATCACTACGGCGGCTCCAACGGCCTGTTGAGCGAGGAACTGCTGGATGACCTGTTCTTCTGTCGACTTGGCGCTTCCCGGCTCGAAAAAACCATTTGCGCCGCGCCCACTACTGCCGCGGTTACTGAACTCTACGGCAAGATGCCCGGCGCGTCTTTTTCCGATTTTGCGCACGCTCGCTTCATCCTGATCTGGGGCGCCAACCCCAAAGCCACGAATATTCACTTGATTCCCTTCCTGAACGAGGCGAAGAAAAACGGGGCCTTCATCGCCACCGTCGATCCCATGCAGCATTTCTCCGATGATAAAATTGACCTCCATCTGCCCGTGAGGCCCGGCACCGACCTGGTCGTCGCTCTGGCCATGATTCGCCACTGGCAACACAAGGGCATGTTGGATCAGGCGTTTGTGGGCGAACACACCACCGGCATGCCCGCTTTGTCGGCGGCCGCCGCCCGGTGGAAACCCGAACGCGCCGAAGAGGTGAGCGGTGTGCCCGCGGCCGATATCATCCGCCTGGCCGATGTCTATGCGAACAGTTCGCCCGCCCTTCTGCGTTTGGGTTGGGGTATGGAGCGCAATGTCAACGGCGCCCGGGCCGCTGCCGCCGTCCTGGCCATGCCCGCCCTGCTGGGTAAGTTCGGCGAGCGCGGCGGCGGGTATCTCATGAGCAACAGCGGCGCCTCCAAGTTGGATACACAGGCCGTCCTCGGCGACCTTGAATGGAAAACGCGCAAGTTGAACATGACGCCCCTGGCCAATCACCTGACCCTGAACCTGGAACCGCCGATCAAAGCCCTGTTCGTCTACAACAACAATCCGGTCGCCACCTGTCCCGACCAGAACCGGCTCATCGAGGGGTTGAAACGCGAGGACCTGTTCACCGTGGTCCACGAACAGGTGCATACCGATACCTGCGACTACGCCGACATCGTTCTGCCCGCCACCACCTTCCTGGAGCACCACGAATTGAAGAAAGCCTACGGGCGTTACGTGGTGGGCGGCATTCGCCCGGTGTTGGAGCCGGTCGGCGAGGCGCGCTCCAATCACGATTTGTTTGCGGCGTTGGGGCGCGCCATGGGTTTCACCGATGAGGCCTTCAACTGGGACGAGGCCACCGCGCTGCGCAAGCTTGCCTCGGCTATGAGCCTGAACAATGAACCCGCGGACGTGGAGCAACTGGTCTCGGGCAAACAGCAGGAGCATAGCTTCGAGGGCGGCAGCCCGGTTCAATTCAAGAACATCTTCCCCGGCACATCGGACGGCAAGGTTCACCTGGCCCCGGCCGCTCTTGGTGAGGACCCCTATCGTTTCACCGCTGTCATGGACCCGGTGCATCCTCTGTCACTGATCACCCCGGCGAGCGGCAAGTTGATCACCAGCACCTTCGGCCAGTTCAACCTTTCCAAGCTGACCGTGACCCTTCACCCGGAAGAAGCCGAACGGCGCGGCCTGACCCATGGTCAGGAGGTTCGGGTTTTCAACAAACTGGGCGAGGTGATCTGTCCTCTTAGCGTGAGCCGGAAACTGGCGCGGGGCACGGCCATGATGCCCAAGGGCGCCTGGCGGAAAAGTTCCCTTAACGGCGCGACGGGTGGAGCCCTGTGCCCTACCACCCTCGAACCGGTCAGCGGCGGCGCCTGTTTCAACGATGCCCGCGTGGAGATTGCGGCGCGATGAGTCGGAGATAGGTCTCAGGAGTCGAAAGTTACATTCTTTTGCGGCCTGGTGTTGACCGTTAGTTGGAAGACATCGGGTCGGGCGTAATGTCCGTCGGCGTCCATGAACATACGGTGTTCCGCCAGGCGATCCATATCCAGTTCCGCGTAGCGAGTCGCCGGATCTTCATAGACCGGCTCGGCCAGGTAGGCGCCGTCGGGACCGATGATTGCACTGCCGCCCTTACGCGGGTTGGGCGATTCAATTTGTTCGAGTAGTTTGCGGGCATCGGGCTCGTCATGATCCAGGGAATCGAACCCTTCCAAAACCTGGTCCCTGGTGAGGCAACAGCCGGCGGCAATCACGAAGCAGCCGCCCTCGAAGGCGTAGTGACGACTCGCAATCTGGTGAATCTCGCCCACCGCGGGCCATTGCGCCGCGTGAATGGTTTCTCCCAAGGCGTGCATTGCGGCCCGGGCCGCGGGCATCCAGTGTTCCCAGCAAATCAGGCCGCCGATGTTGCCGAAGGGGGCTTTCATGGTGGCCAGGGTGCTGCCGTCACCTCTTCCCCAAATTAAACGCTCGTTGTAGGTGGGCATCAATTTACGATGTAGTTCGATGTCGCTGTCGCCGGGTCCCAGGAAGATCTGCGTGTTGTACAGGGTGCCGCCCACGCGTTCGTGCGCACCCAAAACCGCGTAGACCAGATGCTCCCTGGCGGCGTGGTGCAAGCGGCTCAGTTCATCGCCCGGAACCGTTAGCGACTGCTCGCTGAGCACTCGGAACAAGGCGCGGGCCCCCGGCTCGTTCCACATGGCGGCGCGCGGAGCCAGGTCCAGCCAGACGGGGTAACCGGGCAGCCAGGTTTCCGGGAAGACGATCAAGCGAGCGCCCCGGGCCGCGGTTTCGG
Source organism: Acidobacteriota bacterium (assembly GCA_030066195.1). Classification (GTDB taxonomy): domain Bacteria; phylum Acidobacteriota; class Holophagae; order Acanthopleuribacterales; family Acanthopleuribacteraceae; genus JASJCB01. Next base: position 481 of record JASJCB010000281.1, on the reverse strand, counting down.
CGATCAGTTCACAGGCCCGGTCTACAGTGGCGGCCAGATTGAGAAAGACGGGCGCTTCTTGGATGACGGCTACTTTCACACGGCGCATGGTTGGGTTCCTCCGGTTTGGTTTTCGCTTCATCATAGCACGGGGTCGCCCCGGGAGAAGAAACAGAGACTTGCCAAAGTCACGGTTCGATTCGAGACCAGGCATCGGTTCGGACTCCGTAATGATCTCTTTAACCCACGAGTTTGTCGGACACTATTCTGCATGTACCCCAATGTCATCGATTTTGCAGGGGTTGTAAGCTACATAGGGGTTAGAAATCGTTGATTTTGCCAATCAAGTTTTCGCGAGTATGCAGGCCAATGATCTCGCGGCTGCCGAACAGCGCCTTGCCGGTCTCAGGAAATTGAAACTCATCCCGGACGCCTACGCCGTACTTCGCGATGATACACGGGAGCCGCTCGGGGTGGTCGGCAGTCGTTATGAGCCCATCGG
>JASJCB010000280.1 GCA_030066195.1 Acidobacteriota bacterium | reverse complement strand
CGCGAATCTTTTGCTCGCAGGCATCGCGGAAGCTCCCCAGTTCTTCTTGCAGCTTGATATTGGAGGCGCCCAGGTACGGCCGCATGAACCCTGCCAGTTGAAAATCGGCGACGAGATTCAGGTAGGAAAGCAGGTACTGCATGTCGGCAGTGAAAGCACGGCCGAAAAAAAGGAAAAACGACGCCTGGTCCCGGGCGCCTCCAATATCAAGCTGCAAGAAGAACTGGGGAGCTTCCGCGATGCCTGCGAGCAAAAGATTCGCGAGTTGACCGGCGCCACGGGACAGTCCCAGGAACTGAGCAGCACTTTGGATGAGGAGTTGAAAAAGCTACAGGGCTTTCTCGAATCGAAGTTGCACGAATACGAAGTGCTTCAAGAGATCAGCCAGATCATCGGCGGCATCTTGGATGTCAAGAAACTGCTGGCAACCGCCCTGGAACTGGTCAGCGACGCCCTTGGCGCCGATCGGGGCTTCATTATTCTTTACGACGCGCGGCACGGCGAACTGCGCTCCATGATTCCCCGCCATTTCAACAGGGAAGACAACACCGCCCGCGAATATGACTTTACCTTCAGCCAGACCATCGCCCGCTCCTGTTTCGATAACCAATCCATCATCATTATCGAGGATGCCTTGGAGGACGAACGTTTTTCCTCGGCGCACAGCATCGTGGCGTCCAGTATTCGCAGCGTGGTTTGCCTGCCGCTGCAGAAGGGAAACGAAACCGCCGGCGTGATCTACCTGGACAACCTCAGCAAACCGGGCATCTTCCAGGAACACCAGACCGAATTCCTCAAGGCCTTTTCCGCGCAAACGGCGATGGCCCTGGAGAATGCGCGCCTCTACACCCAGGCCGTCACCGACAGCTTGACGGGTTTGTACAATCGCAAGTTCATCAACGAACGCATCTTCGAGGAAATGGTGCGCGCCCGCAGGTACGAGCGCGATTGCAGCCTGATCCTGCTGGATATCGACCATTTCAAGGCGGTCAACGATAACCACGGTCACGGCGTGGGCGACCAGGTCATCGAACGCGTTGCCGATATTCTTCGGGAAAATGCACGGACCAGTGATGTAGTGGCGCGTTACGGCGGCGAGGAGTTCCTGATGTTGCTCACGGAGACAAACCTCGAAGGCGCCAGGTCCCTTGCCGAACGGGTTCGCGTGGCGGTAGCAGGCGGCATCATTCCGGCCGAAGGCAAGGAGATTCGCGTTACCATCAGCATTGGCGTCGTGGGTTACCGCGAAGACTTTCAAAACAAACTGGCGGCCTTTGTGGCCGAGGCCGATAAAGCGCTCTACCGGGCCAAGGAAAGCGGTCGCGACAAGGTTTGTGTGGCCGGTGATTCATGACGCGCTTTCCGTGGAGTCAGAGCGGGTCATGATCGGCGAGGAGCGGGCGAGACGGATATTGTTCCTGCGGGCGTTGGATGAGGTGGACACCGACGACCTGCTCTTGGGCCCGGCTGACTGGGAGCGCGCTCGCAAGAACGGCGTGCCGGACGGTGACGACGCGTTCCGGCTCGATGCTCTGGCCGGGTCGGCGCATGCCGACTTGGAGCGGCGCCACGGACCCGTCCCCGCTCATTGGTGGCAGGCGCCCTGGAAGTTCTTGCGGCGCATCGTTTGGCCCGCGGCGTTTTTGTTGGGTCTGGCGACCAATTACCTCGGCCCCGCCGGCGAGGTGAATCTGTTACTGAACCCTTTTATGGGGTTATTATTGTGGAACCTGGCCATATATATCATCTTGCTGTTGCGTCTGGTGATGCGTCGGTCCTCCAAACTCGCTTCCGCCTCTGCCGGGAACCTACTGGTACGCGCCGCTGAACGGTTGGCCGCCTTGCCGTTGACCTCCTCCAAGGGCCTGGCTCCGAAACGACGCTTATTGGTTGCGGCCCGCTTGCGGTTTCTGCACGACTGGCACGAAACCTTTCCCAAGCTGGGGGGTTATCGAGCATCAGCCTTGTTGCACGGCGCCGCCGCGTTTCTGGTTATCGGCGTCATCGCCGGGCTATACTTGCGCGGCCTGGCCCTTGCCTATCATTTCAACTGGCCCTCCACCTTCCTGGCCGTGGATGACGAAACGGCCCGGCAGTCGATTCTGCAAGCTGTCTTCGGCCCGGCGTTGCTGTTGAGCGGCCCGCTTTTCGACGGCATTCCAAGCACGCAAACCACGGGAAACGGTGCTGACTGGATCAACCTTTTCGCTTTCGCCGGCTTGATTTACATCGCCGTTCCCCGTGCGCTGTTGACCTGGTGGACGGCGCGTTGTGCCGGGCGCGCCGCGGCTCTTGCCGTGCCCCCCCTGGAGCGCGCCTGGTTCATGAAGTTGCTGGCGCCGTTGCGCGGTCAGGGTTGTCGTTTGGTCGTTACCGCCTACAGCTACAGCCTGCCCGAAGCCCAACAATCGGGCGTAGCCTCGCTGGGCCGTTCCCTTTGGGGTGAACGACTGGAGGGAATGACCATCGATCGGGCGGAGTGGGGCGATGAGGCGCCGGACTGGTCGGACAACGACGACGCGGTGCGCATGGTGGTCTTCAACGGCGTCCAGACACCCGAGCGCGAGGTGCACGGCGTCTTTGCGGAAGCGGCAAGGGAAGCCGCGGGCGAGACGCCGCTGTTGATTGCGGTGGATGCTTCCCGCGTGAACGAAACCGAAAAACCCGGTCGCCGCGAGGCCTGGCAGACCACGGTGGGTCCCCAATGCGCCTGGCTAAAACTGGACGAACCGGGTACGGACGATATCGACAAGGCCGCCGCGGCCGTTCAAAGGAACCTGTCATGAGCGAATCGATTGTGCTCAGCCTGATCTCCCATACCAACATCGGCAAGACGACACTCACCCGAACCCTGTTGCGCCGCGACGTGGGCGAGGTTCGCGACGCGACGCATGTGACCGAGGAAAGCGAACGGTTCGTGATGCTGGAAGCCGAGGGCGATACCCTCATCCTTTGGGACACGCCGGGTTTCGGGCCCGTGGGCAAGTTGTTGAAGCGTCTGAAGCAAGAGGGCGGTGCTGTCGGCTGGCTGATGCACGAGGTCGTGGACCGGGTCTTCGATCGCGCCCTGTATTCCTCCTTGGAAGCGGCCAAAAACGTGAGAGCTGAGGCCGATGTGGTGCTGTACCTGGTCAACGCGCGCGAGGAACCGGAGGATGCCGGTTACGTGGAGGGCGAGCTTCAACTGCTGGACGCCCTGGGAAAACCGGTCATCATGATCCTCAACCAGGTACCCGGCGAAAGCATGACCGCCGCCGGCGAAGCCCGCGAACACTGGCGAAAATCCTATGAGAAACACGCATGCCTGAAAGATGTCCTCCTGTTGGACGCATTTACCCGAACCTGGCTTCAGGAACTGCGCATGCTGGACGCGGTTTCCCCCTTGCTGCCCGAGAGCCGGCAAAAGGTTCTGGCCAGGCTGCGCACCCGCTTCGTGGCCGAACGCCGCGCCACGTTCGAGGCATGCGCCGGGAGCGCCGGTGAAATCTTGTGGTTCGCCGCGCACCAGAGCCCGGACCCGGAAGACAAGGGCGAACCCAAGCGACTCTTCGCACGCCTACTGAGCGAACTGCAAACCCGTCTGGACGATTACCTGGACCTGCTGACTCGCCGGCACGGCTTGGAAGCGGAGGGCCGGGCGCAACTGGAAGCGGATATCGAACAGGTGACCGGCCTGGTCGGCGGCAAGATGGAAGAAGAGCGCACGGGCCTGATTGCGGGCGCGGTGACCTCGGCGGGCACGGGCCTGATCGCGGATATTCTCTCCGGCGGCATGACTTTCGGCGGAGGCATGATACTGGGTTTCCTGGGGGGATACCTTGGCGGCTTCAGCTTTGCAAAGGCAATGAACTTCATCAACCGCAAGGGTGCTGTGGTTTGGAAGACGGAGGCCCTGAGCCACTTCTACAGCCTGCTGCTGAGCTATTACCTGTTGGCGGCCCTGCACGGTAGAGGCAAAGGAAAACTGGCGGTGGAAAAACCGGCGGCTTTTATCATGGAGGCGGTAGCAAACCTGGAAAGCGAATCGGGGGCAGCCTTTGAAGCACTGGTCGCAAAGAGCCGAAAAGAGCAAACCCAAATGAGCGCCTGGTTGCGCGATGACTTTCTCAAATTGTTCGAAAACCACGTGAACAGCGTCCTGTCATCGCTGTCGCTGACGGATTCGTCCAAGCCGTATAACTGAGCCGACCGGCGCGATTGACCACATTCAGGCTGTCTCTCGGGTCAATGACAAAGGCGGGAAAAGCAAGCAAGCCGAAGGTCATAGCAGCAAGAGACACTCCGACCTTGGAGGGTTATCGGAAAACCTCCTTGCCTGAATGTACCGCGGGCGATTAGACCGAGTCTTGCGCGGGATTATCGGGAAATCAGATAATCGGGAAACAACCTGGTCAAGGCTGCCCTAGGGCAAGAACGGCACTCTCGGAGGAGTATTTCACGGTGACGGAATGACCGGGTGTCTCCAGGACGACAGCGGGGAGTACTTCGGGCTCCTCGTTTTCAGTAAGTAAGGCGGGGGCGGGTTCCGAAGAGAACCGTTGCGTCTTCTGGGCCCAGGCGCCAAGCGCCAGTAAGATAATTAAAATGCCGGCGGCCAGTCGGGCAAGAGCAGCACGATATGTAGCAATCATAAGGGCAGGGCTCCCTGGACGGTATGTCTCCACCGCGCATACAACGTGGGGATTAAGTCACTGTCCCGGAAAAATAGCAAATCCAATGCCAGAAGAAAAGCCCTAAGTTCAAGTTTCACGGTCTTCTAACTAATTTTGTCGATAATTTCGGCTACCCCTGTGCGTGCGTCTCGGGACGGGTCAATTCGATTCCTTCGCCACGGCAATTCCCTCGTCCTCGTCGACGCGAAGCAGTAGGATCAGGCCGACCGCCAACATCACCAACACGATCGAGACACCGACTCGTTGCGAGTTGAACATTTGCGTGAGTAATCCCAGAAACAGAGGGCCCAAAAAGGCCGTTGCCTTTCCGCTGAACGCGAAGAACCCGAAGAACTCGTTTTCCTTGTCATGGGGTACGAAGCGGGCCATCAGCGAACGACTGGCCGACTGGTTGGGTCCCGAGAAGATGCCTACCAGGATACCGCCCGCCCAGAACCAGGTGCGGTCCGGGGCGAGGACGGCCAACAGGGTTCCCAGGAACAGACCCAGCAGGCTGATGATGATGGTGCGTTTACCGCCCAGCTTATCATCCAGGAAACCCATGGCGAAGGCGCCGGCGCCGGCGGTGATATTCAAGACGATGCCGAAGACCAGAATTTCTGCAATCTCGAAGTCGAAGGTGCCCGCCGCGTATATGCCGCCGAAGGCGAAGATGGTCACCAAACCGTCGTTGTAGACAAGGCGCGCAATCAGAAAACGTACGATCTGCCGGTAACGGCGGATGTCGACGAAGGTCTGCTTGAGTTGGGCCGCGGTTGCCTTGAACGAAGAACCGCCGCCGGACACGGGCGCTTCCTTGACCCATAGGAAAAGCGGCAGGCTGAAGACCAGGAACCAGACCGCGACCATGATATTGGTAGCGCGAATGTTTTCACCCAGTTCCTTGGAGAAACCGAACCAGGGTGTTTCGGTTTGTACAAAGCCGACCAGAGCAAGGACCAGGGCAAGCAGGCCGCCCAGATAACCCAAACCCCAACCGATCCCGGAAATCCTTCCTACCTTGTCCGAGTCGGTGATATCGGGCAGAAATGCATTGTAGAAGACCATGCCCATCTCGAAAGCGATATTGCCGATAGTGAACATGACCAGCGCAAGCAGCACCTGGCCGGGCTCGGCAAAAAACAAACCCGCGGTGGTCAGTAAACTGATCATGGTGGCCGTCAGCAGGAACTTCTTGCGGTAACCGCCGCTATCGGCCAGGGCGCCCATGAACGGGGATAAGAGGGCCACGGTGATCGCGGTGAGGGTGACCGCGCGGGACCACAGGGCCGTACCCAGAATCTCGTCCGGCTCACCGTCCGGGCCCAGGACCATGGCCTTGGAGAAGTAGGCCGCGTAGATGAAGGTAACCACCAGGGTGGTAAATGGTGAGTTGGCAAAGTCGTAAAGGCACCAGGCAATCACCGATCGACGGGACTTCAGTTCGCTCATGGCGGGCTCCTATGGATGCATCGACGTCTCGGTTGTTTAGGAGTGTTCAGTTATATAGCGAATCAACTCGTCTTTCACCTTGTCTACCTGGTCGTTGGCCACCTGGCAGGTTCCCGCGCCGGGGTGACCGCCGCCGCCGTAACGCAGCATCAGTTCGCCGATATTGATGGGGTTTTCATTGAAGATGGACTTCCCGGTCGCAAACACCGTATTCTGCTTGCGCAGACCCCACATCAGGTGGATGGATATCTGGCACTCAGGGAACAAGGTGTAAATAAGAAAGCGATTTCCGGTATAGATGACTTCCTCGTCGCGCAAGTCCAAGATGACCAGGGGGCCGTAGCTTTGGGAGCAGCGTTTCAACTGCTCAGCGAACAAATCCTTGTGCGACCTGAAAAGATCACAGCGCTCCCTTACGTCCGGTAAGTTCAATATTTCGTGGATATCATGGTCCTGGCAATAGTCAATAAGGTCCATCATGAGCTGGTAGTTGGAGATGCGAAAATGACGGAAGCGCCCCAGACCGGTTCGGGCGTCCATCAGGAAACCCAACAGGTTCCAATCTTGAGGGTCGGTGATCTCTTCCCTGGTGAAGTTAGCCGAATCGGCCTTGTCCACCGCGCTCATCAGGTCCTCGGTGACATTGGGAAAAGCCTCGGCGCCGCCGTAGTGATTGAAGACCACGCGCGCGGCCGAGGGCGCGCTTGGGTCGATGATGTGATTTTCGGGTCGATCCTGAAGGCGAACGGTTTCGCTATGGTGGTGATCGAAACACAGGTAGCAACCGGGAACATAAGGCAGGTTGGTGGTGATGTCGGTAACGGATACCTTGACCTTGCCGTCTTGCATATCTTTGGGGTGAACGAACATGATCTCGTTGATCATTTTCAGGTTCTTGAATAGAACCGCGCATACCAGACCGTCAAAATCGCTTCGGGTGATCAGGCGATATTTATTGCTTTGCCCGGACATACAAACCTCCGCCAATGCATCGATGATTTCCGTCGATCCTACCACAACTCAGACCGGAACCGGGTACTTTGTCGTCAATAAAGCAGGGCAAATGCATTATGGGCATCGAGGCGCACACTGCCGGCGTGCATCCAAACGAAGCGACGAAGAGGCAAACCGGGACTCAAGCTGTTTTTGGGGTTGCCAATTGGAGGCAGGCAGGACTCACATACGGCTGCTTCGGTTGCCTCGATAAACTGAGAATCAAAGAACCCGCTTTGATTCCTCGACACATTCGGCGACGACCCGGGATAGATCGACTCTCGGTAGATGGATTGGATAAAAAGATCGAGGGTTTGAGGCGAATCATTTCTTCACAGGTTTAAACGATGAGGTTTTTTCGATAACCGCGAAGGTTCACGCCGGTTCCATTCCCGGTGACATAACCAGTTTGAAAACAAAAGGGGGCTTCGTTCTCGGGCAGTGGTATTGTCAAAACGAAAAACACAACACGACGGTCGGGAATCTGGCTTTTCATGTATGAAAAAGGAGTTTAGAGCCCGAAAACCGGGCGACAAGAACTCACGAAGCCGTATCTTTTCTCGATATCGGCGCCGTGAGCCGTCAATTTTACAACTTCGTGCCCGGTACAGAGCCTCCTCGGCCGAGAACCTCGAACGCATTTCCGCAAAAAACAACCCGGGTTGATGATTCGTTGGGCGCTTTTCCGGGATTGGAACCACCTTCGGGTTGTTCAGGTATAACCAATCCCGGGAACGGAACCGGTCTCCGACTCCGAACATGGTCCTGCTCCCGAGAACGGAACCCCCTCGACGCGTGTCAACCGGTCCCGTTCTCGGGCAAAGGACCCCTCGGCGTCGATCCAAGGGCTCATTTGGACAAAAAAGTGGTGGTATTTTGTCTATATCTGGAGAATACAACCTAATGAGGTAATATTTAACAAGAACAATGTGCCCGTGGTCATCCCGGCCTGTTTCTCCAGTTCGCGGCAACAGTTCCGACAGACCCGGTAGGCGGTCAGCCCCCGGGCCGTCTTCTCCGTGCAGAGTTTGGCTTGTTGATCTTTGGGAATGCGTTCATCGCGGACAGGGCACAGGGTTCTCAGCCCAACCTTGCATTCCCGGATTTTCGAGGGCGCGGAGCGGGCCTCGATGAGCGTCTCGCGCAAGAAGGGATGGACCGGTTTCCATGCTGAACAGGGCCGGTTCGTCGCTGTCTTCACCAGACTGGAAACCCCGGTCCAAGGAGATTTTCAGAAGCAAGGCGACTTTATTCACCAAATCTCGAGGCCTGGCCGTGGGAAACCACATAAAGCGGTCTTTGGCCTTACGGCCTTTGGCGCCAGGCGAAACATACCGGCCCGGATAATTGGTGCCGGTACCTTCCACGACATTGAGAACTTGGAAGCGATTTTATTTGCCACACAAGGTGACCATCAGAAACCTCCAGTCGGAGGGATCCGGGCCCTCCCCTTGACCTGGAGAGAAATCACGCGGGCGGCGACGGTTCCGGCCGGTCCCTGGAAAAGCAAGCGCCGGCGCCGCAACCCAGTGAAGGCGGCCGCCTTGCGGTGAAGCCAACCGGCCGGCACCGGCGGTGGTCGCGTATGATCGGAGGGATCAAGGGGAGAGGGCGACGATGCCGAGGAATGGAAGACTGAAGGGCCTTGATACCGGACAGAAATCAAATTTTGGAAAGGGTATTCTAAACATTGATTTCTCAATAAGATACTAAACAGGAAAAATCGCTCTCGCCAGATGGGCTCTCGGTGTCAACTAAAGGAACCTTTGCTGACATAGGACCATGATTCCTTTGCGGACCGATCTTCCCGAGATCACGGAGTGGGATTCGGGAATGGGCCTTTATCATTTCGAAGCCTTTCTGCAAAGCAGGTAAAGTTTTCTTGAGAGCGTGGCAGTATTAAATGAATAAGGGGAACAGTGTTCCCCTTCCTGTTGAGATTGGCTTATGGAAGTTCGATATAATCGAGACCGATTTCCTCGGGATGTTGTTTCAATTTGAGACGCTTGTCCATGTCGTGAACGCGCAGGCTTTTCCAAATTAAATCATGGTGATCCAGAAAGCCGTCGTTATTGCCACCATATGTTGGTTCATCGAAGCGGGCAAGCGCTTCCCAAGGCGTCAGTTGATACTCTTCCCAGATGTCAGTATGACCGCGAAAGACCTCACGACGCCCAGTTACCTTGCCGTCATGATCGAAATCCACCGCCAGCATCAACCCACGGCCAAGAGAAATGAAGTTAAAGCCGGAATTGTCGGGCAGGGTTTTGAAGGTTTCGGAGCAATCGAAGGGCCAGTCACAGTCGGGATCGCCGACACTAACGCCGACGCAGACACCATAGGAACAGGTATAACCGGAGGGACAGGGTACAACACAGCCGTTGTTGTCCGGCATACAGGCGCCGTTGGTGCACTCATGTCCGGGAGGACATGCGACACTGCTACAAAGGTTACCCTCGATACCGCCACCGCCGCCGAGTCCACCGCCGCCGCCACCACTTGCGGAGCCGTTGGAGATGGTACCGTTTGAAAGGCTACCCAGGCTTTCGTCCCAAGGGTCGTCATTATCAATTTTCTTGACCTCATCGCATTCGACCGCAAGCGGTCCTGCTGCAATCTGATAGGTACGGCCAGGGGTGGTGGAGGCAGGCGCATCCTCCGCCATGATGGCTGTAGAGCATCCGGAGGAATGGTCCAAACCAAAGCCATGACCCAATTCATGCATCAAAATACCCACAAGATCAGCTTCTGACAGTTGATTGCCATTGCTGTCTTGGGTCCAGATTTTGATTCTGATTTCCGTGGCGAATTCTTGAGAGTAAGAACCGTCACTTGCCGTCCAAGTCATGGATTCCCAGGCTTGGGTGGTACCCAGTACATTGTTGCCATTGGCATCCGGTTGCGGTTTGGCATTGATGTAATACACATCGAAGTGCAGTGCTTTGCTTGCGTCTGAAGATTGGGTCATGCCGCTACAGGGGGCCCAACCGGCCATTGCTTTGGAGAAGACGGTACTGCCGTTGGTGCCGACGGTGGTCACGGAGCCGTTTAAGGTGACCGCATAACGAGAGCCCATGCGGCCGGCGAAGTTCATTAGGTTGACCGTACTACAGTCTGAAAAGGCCAGTATGGAAAGAAGGAGGAATGTCATTGTGCTTCCTCCCCTTTGACCAGTGCGATGGTTTGTTCCAGAAATGTTTTGAAGGGAACGCGTTTTTGCTTACTCTTGCCTCGGGGTTTTTCAATCACACGACCGTCGAACCCTTCATAAACCAGACCCTGGCTACCCACATGGACCAAACCATTCTGGGTGGCTGCCCCGGGGTGAAAGATCAGAACGGAGGCATTCAGGATCGGTGCTTCGGTATCGCGGCCCATGCTGAAGTTGCAGAAATTCAGCCCTTTGAAACTAGAGACCCCTTGGGGGATCACCAGATAAACCGTGTCAACATCGTTGGATTGCTTCCGCCATTCTTGTGAAATGGCAACGCGTGCGATCGTGTGGCCGGTCAAACCACCAATCTCGTAGTAACGCTCCATAGCCACAATACGGCCTTCATAGATGTTGCGTGCTTGTTGGGCGCGTTCCTGGGGAGAGTTGAACGATTTCCAATGGGAAGCACCATAAGTTGTGCTTAAGCAGTCATTGGGGTTATCGTAGGACAGATTGAGTGCACGTCTTCGATCGATGCTTCGCTTGACAGCTTTCAAATCACCTTGCCAAAACATGACTAGGTTTTCGAAACTTTCCTCGGGGAAGCCTAAGGATTTCAAGCGTTCGATCGGAAGAATCGGGTTTTCCAAGTCAACCTCGTGCATCACGGATTCAAAGATGTCCGCACGTACATAAAAAGGCCCGGAAGTTGAGTCTGCCGGGTAGACAAAGGTCTCAGGCATGCCGGGGTCGGGCAGCCATACGAATAACAGGGAGAGCAGTAGACTCATAAAAATCTCCATAGTGTTTTTTTGGTAAAAGGCTTGAATGATGGGCCTATAAACGGGTGTCTTCGGGCAGTTGTTTGTAAACCGTGGGGTATTGTAAGGGTCTCCTTAACAGTCGTCCAGTTATTTTTCTGTGAGTTGTTCTCACAAAACCAGGCCGGTGTATCCGATCGTCGTGGCCCGGTACCGTAAGCAGTGCAGGTGCTCGTTAGAGGCCCAGATCTACTCGTTTTCGTTTCACCTGTCCTGAAAAGGTATCAGCATAATCACCATCCGCCAAACGGTCGGTTTCCGAATCAAAGATTACACGAAGCAACTGGATGCAAGTTCCTATATATTACTCCGATCACCTTTCAGAATTCTGAAGGCACCGGCTTGAGAATCCAGTGAACGGTCCTTTTTCGAAGTGGTTTTGGGCGAAGCCCTCAAGCCCGAACTTGTGAGGGCGACAGATCAAAGCCCGGGGCGACGAAGGAGCCCTGGGTTTTGTCATTCCCCACCCGACCGCCGCCGCGAAGCGGCGGCAATCGAGGTGCAGATTCATGACCCATGCGTATGTCGCCGTATGGAGACCGCCGCTTCGCGGCGGCGGTGGTTGGGGTGGGTTTGCCTACCCAGGGTTCGTGCCTCACCCCGGGCTTTGATCTGTCGCTCTCCGAAGACTCCGAGCTCAGGGGCTTCGCCCTAAAAATGAGGTAGGCCTGGATGTATTGCATATTGAGCCGGCAAAGCGACTCCCTAGACATCAGAAAAGAATTAAAAAATCCTTCATGCGATTGTGCAAGAAGGACGCCTCATATCACTCCGCCGGCCCACAAAAAATGGCGTAAGGATGCGTCCAAGTCGTGGTGCCAACCCGAATCGTACAAAAGGCGCCACTGTCTCCGTACTCCAGACATGAAACCACCTCAGCAGCCCCAAATTCCCGTTCGCAACACTCCATACAATTGAGGGTTTCAGGTTCAGGGAACGGTAAGTTTGGTGAACTCATTACTTGAAGTACACCAAAAGTGAGAAAAATAAGCATACTACTCGTCGTTATAAACTTTTTTAGCATTAATGCCTCCAGAATTACGATTTTGAAACATCTTTGTCACATAGCATAAAGTTGAACGGCAAAAAACTGAGCGCTTAAACATCGTGGTTCCAACAACATCGTCACCAGTACTGAACTGGTGAGACACATTGGAGAAAAGGAGCTTCTAAAAGTTTTTTACGCGACGTTCCTGCTCTTGACAAAGAGGATACCCTGAGATGCTATCATACGAAAGGTGTTTCAGAAAACCCTTTACCTATGATTCAGAACTATGATCTCCTGAGAAAAAAATTGCATTGCCAATGCTGATGGCCACCAGAATCCTACCCTGAGTAAGCCTGACCCCAAAGCACACTCTGCCCCAAAACCCGATGCGCCACCGAAGGGCAAACCCCGGCCAGGAGTGTTTCGGCTAACCCATCAGGAATCCCTTTGACCCTGGCATGCTCCAGCGGCGTCAACAACCGTTCCTGATCGCCGTCGGTCAACATGGGTTCACAACTCCGGCGTTTATGATAACCTCTGCCGATGGTCCCTAGGTGCGTCGCCGATCCGGTCACCAACAGGCGTTGGAAGGCGCGGCCGTCTCGTTTCGCTTTCTCGGTCAGATAGGGATGTGCGCCGTCAATCGGCACATCCTCCAAGGCATCGGCCAGGGTTGCATGATACGCCGGATACGGTGGGATGGCGTGCATCTCGGGCTGGCCCAATCCCGCGGACACCGCCACCAACCACCAGCGACGGGATTCCAAACTGCCTGCCTGGTACCGATCCAGAATGGCGGCGTGCAGGCAGTAGCCCATGCGTCGCAGCGCCGCACGAATCAGGCAATAGCCGGCCGACTTCCGGGCCGCGACCACGTTCTCGAAGACCAGGAAAGTGGGATTGATGTGTTCCAACAAGCGCAGGAATCCCCAAACCGACGTGGCGTCGGGTTCCGCTTCCGGTGCGCCTTTCTGTCGGTTCCTGGCCGCGACGCTGAAGCGGGTACACGGCAGTGTTACGTGCAGCAGATCGACCGGGAACAGCAGGTCGGCTTCCACTTCTTCCAGATCGGCGGCGATCATGTGGGCTTCCGGGTGGAGTCGTGCGGCCAGGTCCGGGTAACGGCTCTCTCGATCCACCAGCCAGCGGGTTTCCGCGGGCACACCGGCCTCGGCCAGACCCGCACGCAGCGCAGCCGATGAGATACCCGCGCCCGCAAACAGCGTGCCCATGGTCCACACCGCACCCAGGCGCTCTTCGCGCTGACGGGCAAGGACGATCCAGGGATGGAGGCGGATGGTGATACAGCGGGTCTCGATGGCGACGCGCACCTTGCCAAGCGGACCGGCCAACGCGGCGACCTTCTGATTGGTGATATCCATTACGGGACCCTGTCGGTGCCGACTGATCTTGCGGCCGCCGTCTGCCTGCGCGGTCACCTGAATACAGGTGGCCAGATAGGCGACGCGAATGGCGGTGCCCACGGGAAAGCCGGCATGATGCAGGGCGGGTCCTTGCAGCCAAATACGCGCACCTTTCTTGTGCTGCTGGATGTGCGTGTAGCGGATGGTGGCCTGTGTGTTGTGCCGGGTAAGCATCTGGAATGGCGGCTAGAAGAGCCCCACCTTGTCTGCCAGAATGTCGGTCGCCTTCATGGTTCGCGAAGTGATACTCGGTATGGTTTCACCGTCAAGAATACGGTGGTTATTCTGACAAATCCCCAACTCTGGATGTCCATGCATCCGGGTGTCGCCGGGCATGGATCAAGGCAAATATATCGATGACATCATCCACAAAGGTGAAGACGATGACATAGGGAAACTTCTTCAGTCTAGCCCGGCGTGCTTTTCC